>JAQSCR010000027.1:0-3512 GCA_029945495.1 Pseudolabrys sp.
CAGCGCGCCGCCCGTCAGTGCAAGGATCGCGGCGATGACAATCCGCGCGGTCAGCGACAACAGCAGCGACAGCACGTAGGCCGGCAACAGCCAGTCCAGCAGCAGGCCGAGCACAATCACCGCCAGCGCCAGGAGCGGCGGCGGCGCGATCACGCCGGCAGTGTCAGTTTGCTTGACCATCGACAGGCTCTCCGGTGCATGACCAATTTTCACGATCATACAACAAGGGCGGTGACGGCAGCCAGATCACGGCTTTTTCCATTTAATCTGCCAAGTTTTCCGGTCGCCCCCTTCCCTTGTGCCGGAGGTCATGGGCACCATCACGGGCATCATCGGCTGTCGCGAAAGCTGTGCCGTCGTAAACGAGCCACGCATCACGACCACCGGACGAGGAAACGTAAAAAGCCGCCAAGGAGCCACCATGAGCCTGACCAATCGCCGCCGCTTCCTGACGCTCGCCAGCGCGGCCGTCGCAGCCCCGGCTATCCCGCGCCTGGCCTTCGCCGATGTCTGGCCGAAGGACAAAGTCATTCGCGCCATCGTGCCGTTTTCCGCCGGCAGCACGATCGACATTATCGGCCGCATCGTCCTCGATCCGTTGGCGCGGCAACTGGGCCAGACCATGCTGGTGGAAAACCGCGGCGGCGCCGGTGGCACCATCGGCTCGGCCGCCGTCGCTAAAGCCGACCCGGATGGCTACACGCTGCTGGTCAACGCCGCCGCGCATTCGGCCGCGCCCGCCGCCTATCCGCAGATCACCTACGATCCGGCCAAGGATTTCGCCGCTGTCGCGATGTTCGGCGTGGTGCCGAATGTGCTGCTGGTGGCGCCAAGCAAAGGCATCAAGACCGCCAAGGAACTGGCCGAGCGTGCCCAGAGCGGCCAGATGACCTATTCGTCCGCCGGCGTCGGCAGCGCGACGCATTGGGCGGCCGAGCGGTTCCGGCTGGCGGCCGGATTCAAGGCCACTCACATTCCGTTCCGCGGCGGACCCGAGGCGCTGACCGAAGTGATGACCGGGCGCGTCGACTTCTGCTGCATCGGCATCTCGTCATCGATGTCGCTGATCGCCGATGGCCGGTTGCTGCCGCTGGCCGTCAGCACCACCAAGCGCTCGCCGGCCTTGCCGAACGTACCGACCACGATCGAAGCCGGCTTCCCGGATTCCGATTACACATTCTGGAACGGCCTTCTGGCGCCGGCCAAGACGCCGCGTCCGATCATCGACCGTCTGCACGCCGAAGTGCAGAAGGCATTGGCCCTGCCCGAAGTGCAGGCGAAGCTCGCGCCGCAAGGCGTCGAACCGCTGCCGCTGTCGCCCGAGGCGTTCGATGCCTTGATCGCCAAGGAAATCGTCTCGAACGTCAAGCTCGCGAAAGCGGCGGGATTGAAGTTCAACTAGTCAGCCACGCGGTCAGGGCTGCGTTCACCGCCGCCGGCTTTTCCATGGTCGAGAGATGCCCGCAGTCCGCCACGATGGTGAGGCTCGCGCCGGCAATGCCGGCGGCGATTTCCTTCGCCAGATCGGGCGGCGTGAGTTCGTCGCCGTCGCCGACCAGCACCAGCGTCGGACAGCGGATCGACGCCAGCAGCGGCCGCGAATCCGGCCGCGTCGTGATCGCTCGGGTCTGACGCACGAAAGCCTCCGCGCCCGTTTCCGCCGCCATCGCACGCACCTCGCTCTTGAGCGGCTCGTCATTGGCGCGGTCGCGATGCAGGAAACGCGGTAGCAAGGTCTCGGCCACGTCGGAAAGCTGGCCGGCCTCGGCCATGGCGATGAATTTCTCGCGGCCGGCGCTCTGTTCCGGCAAATCCGGCCGCGCCGAGGTATCGAGCAAAGCGAGCTTGGCGATCCGCTCCGGAGCCAGCCGCATCATGGCGAAGGCGATGTAGCCGCCCATCGACAGGCCGGCGAGCGCAAATCGCGGCGGTGCGTCAGCCAGGATGCGCATGGCGATTGCCGCCATGTCGCTGTCGCGCCGGTGGTCGGCTATCGCCACCTGCCCGCACGGCCATAGCGCCGTCACCTGAGAGGCATATAAACGCGCGCTGCACAGCAGCCCCGGTACCAGGATGAGCGGGAGATTTGACGCCATTTTCAGCCCCATTTGAGCGAAGAGGTTAAGCCTTAACGCGGTTTATTGCAGGTGCGAGCATTGACTTTGCGCCTTTCGAGCCTATGTTCCCAGCAACCGGTGCGAACCCTAGATTCGACCGCTTCCCGCGCATTGCAACTGGTTTTTTTGTCCGGCGCGGACCCCTAACGGTCCTTGCTCGAGGTTTTATGTCCTTTTCCAATCTTGGCCTATCCGACAAAGTTGTCAGCGCTGTTGAAGCCGCTGGCTACAAGACACCGACCCCCATTCAGGAACAGGCAATCCCGCACGTGCTCGCAAGACGCGATGTGCTTGGCATCGCCCAGACCGGCACCGGCAAGACCGCCGCTTTCGTCCTGCCGATGCTCACCATGCTGGAAAAGGGCCGTGCTCGCGCCCGCATGCCGCGCACGCTCATCCTCGAGCCGACGCGCGAACTCGCTGCCCAGGTGGCCGAGGCTTTCGAGAAATACGGCAAAAACCACAAGCTCAACGTCGCCCTGATCATCGGCGGCGTTTCGTTCGGCGACCAGGACGCCAAGCTGGTGCGCGGCGTCGATGTGCTGATCGCGACGCCGGGCCGCCTGCTCGATCACTCCGAGCGCGGCCGCCTGCTGCTGTCGGGCTGCGAACTGCTGATCATCGACGAAGCCGACCGCATGCTCGACATGGGTTTCATTCCCGACATCGAACGCATCGGCAAACTGGTGCCGTTCACCCGCCAGACGCTGTTCTTCACCGCGACCATGCCGCCGGAAATCCAGCGCATCGCCGATAACTTCCTGCACAATCCGGTGCGCGTCGAAGTGTCAAAGCCGGCGACCGCCGCCACCACCATCGCGCAAGGCCAGGTCGCCGTCGGCCGCGAGGGCCATGAAAAGCGCGACACATTGCGCCGCCTCATTCGCGGCGCCGAGAATTTCAAGAACGCCATCATCTTCTGCAACCGCAAGCGTGAAGTGGCGCTGTTGCATAAATCGCTGGTCAGCCACGGCTTCAACGCCGTCGCGCTGCATGGCGATCTCGATCAGTCGGCGCGCACCGCCGCGCTTGAAGCCTTCCGCAACGGCAGCGCCAAGCTGTTGATCGCCTCCGACGTGGCCGCGCGCGGTCTCGACATTCCGGCGGTCAGCCACGTGTTCAATTTCGACGTGCCGCATCATCCCGACGACTATGTCCATCGCATCGGCCGCACCGGCCGCGCCGGCCTGACCGGCACCGCCATCACTCTGGTGGCGCCGATCGACGGCAAATCGGTCGTGGCAATCGAAAAGCTGATGGGCATACCGATCCCGGTTATGGGCGAACCCGCACCGGACGAGACTCCGGAAGCAGGCGCGGCCGAACCCCGCGCCAACCGGCGTCCGGCGGGCGAACGCAGTTCGGAGCGCAGCGAAGGCCGCTCACGTGGCGGCC
>JAQSCR010000027.1:3522-5647 GCA_029945495.1 Pseudolabrys sp.
GATCAATTCCAGCTTGGCTTCGGGGGTGGCCTGGGCCAGGAAGTCGTCCACCCCCGCCTCGGCCGCAATCGCGGCGGCCGCGACCGGCATTCGGGCCAGGATACGCAACAAGTTAAGCATCAAGATAAGCAGCACGACACGCCGCGCCACGATCAGGCGCCGGTACAGGCGGCAGCCGAGCCGATACAAGCCGCCATCGAGCAGCCACAACCGCGGCCCGATCAGCCGCAACCCGCGCGCGAACAGCAGCGTCATGGCCACGGCCACCGGCCTCGGCCGGGAAATGCCCCGGTGCGGTCGGTCGACGTACAACCGACGCGCGAGCAACCGACGGAAGATTCAGATGGCAGCCATTTGCCGGCCTTCCTGCTCCGCCCGGTGACGATAAAGGCCTGATTGCATTAGGATTCCGAAAGTGGCCGGCCCGAGCGCCGGCCGACAACTTAAAATCATATTCGGTTCCAAATTTACCGGCGATTCATATCCCTGAAATACCGTACACGATGGGGACGTGGCGCGGCCGCCCGGTTGTGCGCGTGAAGACCTACAGGCAAAGCAGCGGCCTCAAGGAGGTTTTCGATGAGTGGTCAAGCCGACGAACATGAACGCACAATGGCGTTCTGCGAGATCGCGCTGGGCCAAATCAGGGCGTTGCGGCAGCCCGCGACACCGCGCAATTATGAAATCTGGTACGCCTACGCCACCGGCTACCACCCCGCCCTCAATCAGAAGATCAACGAGACGCTCGGCGCCAACGGCACCTTGTCCGACGCCGACCTTGACGAGATCTACAGCGCCTATCTGTCGCCGACGCGGCTGACCGATCGCATCGACAAGGTCGGCTCGCAGGTCATGGGCGAGATCGAGCAGGTCATGGCGATGATCGATGCCGCGGCGGGCTCGGCCTCGAACTATACCGAGAGCCTCGCCGACATGACCGAGAAGCTCGGCGATTCCAAGGACCGCGAGGGCCTGCGCGCCATCGTCGAAAGCCTGGTGCAGACCGCGAAGGAGATGGAAGAGTCGAACCAGAAGCTGGAAGAGCGTCTCAACGCCTCCAAGCAGGAAATCAACGAGCTGCAAGAGAACCTCGAAGTCGTCCGCACCGAGAGCCTGACCGACCCCCTCACCCAGCTCGCCAACCGCAAATTCTTCGACACCACGCTGGCAGAAGCCATGGCCGATGCGCGCGAGAAGAACGAACCGCTGTCGCTGATGATGACCGACATCGACCATTTCAAGAATTTCAACGACAGCTTCGGCCATCTCACCGGCGACCAGGTGCTGCGCCTGGTGGCGATGTCGGTGAAGCAGAACGTCAAGGGCCAGGACACCGCGGCGCGCTACGGCGGCGAGGAATTCGCCATCGTGCTGCCGAATACGGTGCTGCGTTCGGCCATCACGGTCGCCGATCACATCCGCCGCGCGGTCATGACCAAGGAACTGATGAAGCGTTCGACCGGCGAACATCTCGGCCGGGTCACGATTTCGATCGGCGTCGCCACCCTGCACGACGGCGACAGCGTCCAGGCCTTGATCGAACGCGCCGACACCTGCCTCTATGCCGCCAAGCGGCATGGCCGCAACCGGGTGATGTGCGAAACCGATCCGGAAGTGTCGGCCCCGCCGGCGACGCAGGTCGCCTGAGCCGCGGCCTCTTCCCGCGCGCTACAGCTCGGCCGACATTGACAGAATGCCGATATAGGCGCGCCCGCTTGCGCCGTTAAAAATCCCGAGCACGCCGTTCGGCGCCAGTTTGCTGTCGACAGCGCCGAATTCGACGCCGAATTTCAACTTTTCCATCGGCTTCCAGAACAGATTGATGCCGCGGCGCAGCGTCTGCACCTCCGGCTTGGCCAGCAGCAGGTCGGCCTTGAAGGTCACGAAGCTGGCAAACACATTCGACTCGAACTGCTCCGACCAGACGTGGTGAAACGAACCGACGGCGCTCCAGCCGACCGTCGGACTGACGCTGCGCACGGTGTGCTGATAGATCGTGAGATCGGTCGTGATGCCGAGATAGGCCGACGCGTCGACCGCATAAGTTGCCTGAAAAGTGAATTCGTCGTCTTCGGCGATGAATTTGGCCGGCAGCTTGACGCCGGCGCTCGCCGCCCATCCGGTC
>JAQSCR010000028.1 GCA_029945495.1 Pseudolabrys sp.
GATTGCAGGCGCCGTTATTTCGGCGGCGCGGCCGGGTTCGGGGTGCCCGTCGGCGAAATACCGCGCGGGCGTTCCGGCGTTGCTGCTCCGGTGGTCGCCGGTTTGGCGGCCGGCTCGTAGAAAGCGTAGGTCGGCGCGTTCTTCAGCTCGTCCTTGGTGAAGCTGACCGTGATCTTGTCGATCGCGGCGGTATCGGGCTTGCGCGCCACGTTCAATTTATCGAACGGGACGGCAACGTTCTTTGCGCCGACGCCCAGGAAGCCGCCGACGCCGATAACGGCGGCGTTGATTTTGCCGTCGCTGGCGACAATCAGGTCGTTGATTTCACCGATCGAGGCGTTGTCGGTGCCGTAGACGGTGGCGCCGATCAGCTTCGAACCGCGCCAGTCGGTGGTCTGCTGGCTCGATACGAAGCCCGCGCCGACGGCCGACGGCGACATGCTGGAACTATTGCTTGCAGCCGGCGCAGTCGCAGCCGGTGGTGTTGCAGTCTGTGCGAACGCAGGCGCGGCGAGAACAACTGCCAGCGCAGCGGCGGTCAATGTGCGGTTGATCATGGAGAATCCTCCTAATGTCTGTTTGAAATAGATCGAGGCGGCGCGCTCTACGCGCCGCATAAACAAAGAACGCGGGAACAAGGTCCCGCGTTCCGAAATGACAGTGATTTAATTGCGACGTGAGCGCGCAGGTATAACGCGCCGCGATGGAACTTTCGGGTTACTTGACCCTTGCTTCCGCTTCTTCGACGTCTGCCTCGGCCACCGTTGCCGCAACCGGCGCCTCCTCGATGAGCGGCGTGCCGCGGCGCAACGTCAAGCGCAATGCGCCGACTTCGCTTTGCAGGCGCGAATTGTCCTTGCGCGCGGCTTCCAGCGCGCCTTCGACCACGGCGCGTTCCATGCGCTCGCGCTGCAGCGCTGCGTTGAGGTCTTCGACGCGCTTTTCGATATTGGTGCGGCTGACCTGGACGTCGGCCTCGAGATGGCCGTTGCGCTCGGTCAGCGCGGCGATCTTTTCGTCGGCGCGGGCGAGCGCGGTTTCGCGCGCCTTGAGCGTCTTGGTCATGGCGTTGTTGCGCTCGGTCAGCGCGGCGCGCGCCTGCTCGAGATCCTTGATCTGGCGTTCGCGCTGCTCGTGCGAGGCTTCGATCTGCGCCAGGCGCTTTTCGGCATTGTTGCGCGAAATGGTGGCTTCCACCGATTTACGGTCGAAGGCGCGCACTTCCTCGGTGCGGGCAAGCAGGTTCTGGCGCGCTTCGGCGAGCAGGCGCTCGGCGGTGGCGGCGCGCGACACCAGCGCGTCGAGGCGCATGTTCAGGCTGTTGCGTTCGGCCTGGTGCTGTTCCTTCGACTCGTCGAGCGCGGCGGAGAGGCGACCGCGTTCGGCATAGGCTTCGGCGAAGCTCGACTCGACCTTGCCGAGCTGGGCGCGGGTGGCGGTCAACGTGTTCTCGGATTCGGTCAGGCGGCGGGTGAGGCGGGCGGTCTCGTTGAGCGCCTGGTCGATGCCAACCTGCAGCGAACGCTTTTCGTCTTCCAGCAGCGCCAGCTTTTCGCGCGCGGCGGCGAGTTCGCCTTCCAGTTCGACGATGCGCTTTTCGGCGGCATCTAACTGGTCCTGCGCGGTGCGGCGGGATTCGCCCAGCGACCGGCGCTGCGACGTCTCCTGCGCCAGTTGACGCTCAAGTTCGGAAATCTGCACGGTGCGGGCGGAGATGCCGTCGAGGAGTTCGATGCGCGTGCTTTCGAGGCCGCGGTTCGACTCTCGCGTTAGCTCGAGATCTTCGCGCAGCTTTTCGACTTCGCTTTCCAGCGCGGTCGCCTTGCGTTCGATCTGATAAAATTCGGTGCGCAGCGTGTCGTAGGAGGCGCGCGATTCCGACAGCATGCCGGACAGGCTCAGCGTCTGCGATTTTTCCAGCTCTAACGCCCGCAACGTCGAATTGAACGGCGCGACGATCTTGTCGAAGGCCTCTTTCAGTTCGTCGAGTTCGCCGATCTTGCGGCCGGTATCGCTCAAGAGGTTGCGCAGGGCTTCGTTTTCCTCGCCCATGCGCGAGCCGACGTCGGAGAAATTCTCGACATTGATGTGGCGGCCGGTGGGGGCGCTCTCGTTGGCGGTGGCCGGGCGGGGCGCGAATCTATCGGCGTCGGGCTCGATGCCCCGGCGGCCAAAAATATCCGACAACTTAGCCATGACCACTACTCCAACTTAAACGCCTGACAGTACGCCCGGAAATGCCACGTATCCGGCATTAAGGTATTATATACTTTTGACGATGGGAACACTGCCAATCGTCGCCGTGCCGCCAAAGCGGCGGTGAACTCGATCATGGTTAACGCCGAAATGCTGCGTAAATCCTGGGCAAACGCAACTTTGTCATATAGACGTCGCACATGAGCGCCGTTTCCGCGAGCCAGCATGCCGACGATCAGGTCTATACCTACCGCCCGTCGCTTCTCGGCGCGCCCTGGTCGTTTCGCCTCACGCCCACGGGTTTGGCCTGGGAAGCTGGCCGCAAATCGGGCCTGGTTCCCTACCGCGACGTCCGTCGGCTGCGCCTGTCGTTCCGGCCGATCAGCATGCAGACGCAGCGTTACCAGACCGAAATCTGGGCCGAGCGCGCGCCCAAACTCGCGATCATCTCCAGTTCGTGGAAAAGCATGGTCGAGCAGGAGCGGCTGGATAAGCCCTATTCAGCCTTTGTCACCGCGTTGCACCAGCGTCTGGCCGCGTGCGACGCGCCGGCGTCTTACGAGCAAGGCAGCAATCCGATCCTCTATTGGCCGGGACTGGCGGTGTTTTCAGCCATGTCGTTGGGACTGGCGTTTCTGATCATGCGCGCGCTGCAAAGCGATGCGATGGCCGGCGCCGCCTTCATCGCCGCGTTTCTTGCGTTGTTTCTCTGGCACGGCGGCAATTACTTTCGCCGCAACCGGCCGGGCGTCTATGCGCCCGACGCGCTGCCTGAACTACTGGTGCCGAAGGGCTGACCTTCAATATTTCGCGTTGCGCACCACCAGCACCGAACACTTCGCATAACGCACGACATGCCCGGCATTGGAGCCGAGGAAATACGTGCGCATGGCGGGGCGGTGCGAGCTCATCACGATCAGGTCGGCGTCGATCGCCTTCGCCTCTTCCAGCACCTCGTGATAGATGCCGCCCTGACGCACCGTGAACGAGACCTGCATCGGGTCGAGCCCGCATTCGCTGGCGATGATGCCGAGCGCGTCTTCCGATGACTTCTTCTGCTGCGCCTCGAAATCCGGCGGCACATATTCCGCCAGCATCACCGGCGTCAGCGGCTGCACATTGACCAGACGGACCGTGCCGCGCGAGGCGCTCGCCATCTCGAGGGCGGTTTCGATCGCCGGCTTGGCCAGATCGGTATCGGCCAGATCGACCGGCACCAGGATTTTCTTGTACATGCCAAATCCCCCGTTCCAAATCCCCCTACCGGCGGACCGGGGCGATCATGGCACGTTTTCGGGGGCGTTGCGTAAGCCCTGCTGGCGCAATCCGGCTTGCGCTATCTTGACGCGGCCTCAAGCGACCGGGGCGTCACGAAGCGCTCGAGGCGGCCGGCCTGCGGGTGCAGCTTGCGCCAGTCGTCGAAGGGAAAGTCGATGACGACGAGCCCCGCGGTCGGCAGCTTCTCGCGCAGGCTTTCGCGCGCGTCGATATTGCCGGAGGCGATCAGCAGCAGGGCAGTCTCGTGCAGGCTGGGATTGTGGCCGACGATCAGCAGCGCCCCCGCGTCCGCCGGCGTACCGAGAATGGCGGCGACAATGTCGTCCGCAGTCGCGTCATAGATGTGCTCCAGCGTCGTTACCGCCGGCGCCGGCCGCATGGCGTCCGCCATGCAGACCCAAGTTTCCTGGCTGCGGGCGGCCGGCGACACGATGACGCGGTCCGGTTTAAGCGCGTGGCTGGCCATATAGCCGCCGATCCGGGCGGCTTCGGCGCGGCCGCGCTCGACCAAAGCGCGGGCGCGGTCATCCCGGCCCGGTTCGAAGGCTTCGGTCTTGGCGTGCCTGAGCAGCAAAAGTCGGCGCATGGTGCAATTCGCGTAGTGGAAGGGCCAAAGGTTAGGCAAAGTGCTAATGAGGTCGTCGATTTCGAATCTGCGGCACACTACTATGCCGCCTGCCGGGTTTCGGCGCGAGTGACGGATTGTAATGACGGACGACCATAGCACAGCGCCGACCTGGTATGAGGCCACCCGGGTCGCAAGCCCGTCGCGGGAGCGGCTCAACCACGACCTCGACGTCGATGTCTGCGTCATCGGCGCCGGCCTTGCGGGGCTGACCGCCGCGCGCGAGGTCGCCCAGCGCGGCTGGTCGGTGGTCGTGCTGGAGGGCGCAAGCGTCGCCTCGGCGGCGTCCGGCCGCAATACCGGCTTCGTGCTGCCGGGCTATGCCGAAAGCATTGACGACATGGTCGAGCGCATCGGGCTGGATCACACCAAGCAGCTCTGGGCGCTGTCGGAGCAGGGGCTCGACTACGTCCGCCGCACCATCGACGACAATGACCTGCCGGGCGTCGACAAGGTGGCGGGCTGGCTGCACGTCGACAAGACCGACAATGCGAATGCCACCAACGCCGCTGTCGAGCGGTTGCGCTGGATCGGCGCCGACGCCGAGATGTGGACGACGGCGCAGGTGCGCGAGCAACTGGTCAACCCGCGCTACTTCAACGCCGTGCATTTCCGCAACGCGTTTCACATTCATCCGCTCAATTACACGCTCGGTCTCGCCGCACTCGCGGAAAAAGCGGGCGCGCGCATCTTCGAGGACACACCGGCGCTGTCGATCGATCCGGCCGGCGTGCGCAAGCGCATCGTCACGCCGAACGGCCGCCTGCGCGCCACGCATGTGGTGCTCGCCGGCAATGTGCAGCTCGGCGCGCTGATGCCGGAAGTGTCGGCGACCTTGCTGCCGGTGATGACCTTCGTGATGGTGACCGAGCCGCTCGGCGAAAAGCTGCACGAACTGGTGCGCTATCGCGGCGCGGTCTCGGACACCAACCGCGCCGACAATCATTACCGCATCGTGGATGGAGCAAATCCTTCTGGACCAAGGCTGCAATGGTCGGGGCGCATGCGCGCTTGGGCTGCCGATCCGCAGCATTTCAAGCGCGGCCTGGTCGCCGACATCAGACGCAATTATCCCGATCTCGGCCCGGTCGAAGTCGCGCATCTGTGGCGCGGCACGCTGGGGCGCACCATTCATCGCATGCCGCAGATCGGCGAAATTTCCGAAGGCGTCTGGCTGGCGAGCGGCTTCGGCGGCCATGGACTTAACACCACGGCGATGGGCGGCGAACTGGTGGCGCGCGGCATCGTCGAAGGCGACCAGACCTGGCGGCTGTTTGCGCCTTACGAACTGGTCTGGGCCGGCGGCCGGCTCGGCAGCGCGATCGCGCAGGGGCTCTATTGGGGCCGCAGTTCGATGGATAGCCTGAAGGCTGCCGCGTCGCGCTATCGCGAGCGCCGCCGCGTCGCCAAGCGCCAACGACAAGAAGCGATAAAACTGGCCGGCCCGGTGCTGCCGCCGGTATTGCCGTCGCCGGCCGATTTGGCGGCGGCGCCGGTCATCGAAGCGCCGGCAACGGCAGAGGCAAAAGC
>JAQSCR010000029.1 GCA_029945495.1 Pseudolabrys sp.
GCATTGCATATAACAAAGTCGGTTTAATGCCGGAGTAATGCAATGCACCCGCGCGACCGGTTAGCCTATTCGCCGATAGAGAACAGACCGCCCCTCGGGTTCCCGAAAGGCGTACGGCTTGTGGTCTGGCCGGTCCTGGCGCTGGAAGAGTGGGACATGACGCGGCCGATGGCTCGTATGGTGATCTCGCCGCCGCAAGGCCAGCCAATGCAGCCGGATCATCCGAATTGGAGTTGGCACGAATACGGAATGCGTGTCGGCTTTTGGCGGCTGCGGAAGATGATGCTCAAACTCGGCATCTCGCCGACCGTAACGCTTAACGCCCGGGTCTGCGAGACCTATCCGCAGGTTGCGCAAGCCTGCGTTGACAGCGGATGGGAGCTTAATGCACACGGCTATGACCAAGTGCCGATGCACAAGCTCGATGACCAGCGCTCCTCGATCATGAAATCCATAGACATGATCGAAAAATTCTGCGGCAAGCGCCCGCGCGGCTGGTTCGGTCCCGGCTTAACGCAGACTTTCGAAACGCTCGATTATCTGTCGGAGGCCGGCATCGAGTATATCGGTGATTGGGTGCTCGACGACGAGCCTGTGACGCTGAAAACGACGCACAAGCCGGTGGTGGCGCTGCCCTATAATTTCGAGATCCATGACATCGTCATGATGGCACTCCAGCATCATCCGTCTGAGGTCTGGCACACGCGCGCGCTCGACCACTTTAAAACGCTTTATGCCGAATCGGCCGAGCGTCCGAAGATCATGGCGATCGCCTGCCATCCCTATTTGTCAGGGGTGCCGCACCGCATCGGCCATGTGCAACAGACCTTCGCCGAAATTCTTGCCCACGACGGTGTGGTGGCATGGGACGGCGAAAAAATTCTAGATTGGTATTCATCTTCAAGCAGCAACGACGGGACGAGATGACCCATCAGGTGTATCACTCTGCTTTCGTCCCGCACGACATCAAGGCGCCGATTCGCGGCGCGCCAATCGGACCGCTCGCAGGCCTCACTGCCGTCGTCAAAGACATGTACGCCATCGCTGGCGAGCGCATGGGCTGCGGTAATCCCGATTGGCTCGCGGCGCACGAACCGGCCATGCACAACTGCCCGCCGGTTCAGAAAATTATCGACGCCGGTGCCACCATCACCGGCAAGACGATCTGTGATGAGTTTTTCTACAGCATTACCGGCATCAACGCGCATTACGGTATGCCGATTAACCTGCGTGCGCCGGGCCGGGTTCCTGGCGGATCTTCATCCGGTTCGGCTGCGGCTTGTGGTGCGGGTCTTTGCGACTTCGCGCTCGGCAGCGACACCGGCGGGTCAGTCCGCATTCCCGCGTCCTTCAATGGCCTGTACGGTTTGCGCCCGACCCATCAGCGCATCGCACATGCCGGCGTCGCCGACATGGCGCCGAGTTTCGATGTCCCGGGCTGGTTCGCCGCAACACCGGGCGTTTTCCGTAGAGTCGGAGCAGTGCTACTCAACGAGCAGCGTGTGACGGCGAAAATTGGCCGCGTCGTGGTTTTGGAAGATGCGTTCGAGCAGGCCGAAGAACCGGTAGCGACCCTACTGCGCACACTGGTCGAGTTTATGAGCGACGATTTGCCACCGATCGTGCACAGTTGCATTGCGCCCGACGGTTTCGATCCTTGGCGCGAGGCATTTCGCATCATCCAGGCCTACGAGACGTGGCAGACCTTCGGCGATTTTGTTACCAAGGTTCAACCAAAAATCGGCCCTGGCATTCGCGAACGCATGGCATTCGCCGCGACCGTGACACATGCGCAGGCCGACGCCAGCCGGCTCGTCCATGCAGATGCGCGTGAACATATCCGGCAAATTGCCGCACCGGGTACCATCCTGGTGTTGCCGACCGCACCGTCGATCGCGCCGCTCGCAGAGACCCCCGCCGCCGATCTGGAAGAGTTTCGTACGCGCGTAATGCGGTTGACCTGTACCGCCGGCCTATCAGGTTTGCCGCAGATGACCGTACCAGCCGGCACCGTCAATGGCTGTCCGATCGGGCTTTCCTTCATCGGCTGGGCGGGCGGCGACGAAGCGCTGCTCGATCTGGCCTGTACACTGGCGCGCCATTGCGGCGCGGCGGCATGAGGCGCAAAGCCATGGCGACGCGAAGCAAGGTTGCGATTAAGGGCAAGGCGAGCAATGCGAAATCGAAATCGCGATTGCCGCGCGATAAGGAACGCAAAAAGCCGTTCCAGCTCGAAGAAGCAACCATCGACGATCTGCACCACGCCATTAAAAGCGGCAAGACGACGGTGGTTGCCGTCGTCCAGCACTATATCGAACGCGTGCGCAAATATAACGGCGTCGCCAGCCTGCTGGTTACGAAGGACGGCGAACCGGTCGCGGAAGCAAAAGGCACGGTACGCGGGCAAGCACCGTTGCAGTTCCCGACCAAGACCGTAAAGGCTGCCGACATTCTGCCGGATTTGGACAAGTACCAGGGGTCGCCGCTCGAATTCGGCCGCATGGACGCGACCGCCTCCGACCCAAAGGTGCAGCAACAATTCGGCATGGTCGCCGGCATAAAGAACGGCACGCAGTTAAACGCGCTCGCGACGCTGAACATTCGCGGCGAGCGCTCGGCGGTCTGTCCCGGCGACTATGACCGGCACCCGTCCGACGGGCCGCTGCCGGCGGGCGCGCCGGCCGTTTGCGACATCCTGCGCCGCATGCCGGATGCCTTGGAGCGCGCGGCGGAGCTGGACAAGAAATACGGCCGCAATCCCGACCTCAAGAAGATGCCGATGTACGGTGTTGTGTTTTCGTTCAAAGACCCCTTCGATACCAAGGATATGCGATCGACCGGGGGCGGCGATGCCCGCTATGACGCCGATTTTCCAGCGCGGGATCACGTACTGGTCGAACAATTGCGGAACAAAGGCGCGATCATCTTCGCCAAGGCCCTGAACACTGAATATAACGGCCGCCCGGAAGCGCCACCGATCGCCGACGGTTCGAAGCCGAAAAAAGTTCTGCCTTCCGTGCTGGGCTATCAACGCAGCTCCTGGGGCGGCAATCCGGCCAATCCTTACGATACCACCCGCGCGGCTTCGCTCGGATCCAGCTCCGGCTCGGGGGTATCAGTCAGCGCCAACCTCGTGATGTGTAGCCTGGGCGAGGAGACGCGTGCCTCCTGCCGCGGGCCGGCCAATCACAATGCGGTGGCGCTGATCCTGCCGCACAAGGCAATGCTTGGCTTTGACGGCGGCGCGATCGGGGCCGATATCTACATGGATCGCAGTGGCGTTCTGGCTCGCACCGTCGGCGATGCGGCGAAGGTGCTCGATGCCTTGAAGGACCCTGTGCAGGGTTATTACGACCCGCGCGATCCCTACACCACCGTGCCGCGCTCCTCCGTCTTGCCGACGCCGTTTGCCAGCCATACGACGAAAGGCGCGGCCAAGCGCTCGCTCAAAGGCTTGCGCATAGGCATTATCCGCGAATCCATGACGGTGCCGAAGGGTTCGATGACCGAAGTGCCGATCGTCAGAGCGGCGGCGAAGGAAATCAAAACGATTCTCGGCGGTAAGCTCGGCGCTACTTTGGTTGAATCTTCGCACCCCCTGTGGCCGCGCGATCCCAGCATCGAGCTCATGACAGTGAACCATACGCGCGCGCTCGCGCGACTGGCACCCGTATTTATGCCCGACCTGTTTTTCCGCTTGAATTTGGACGGTGCGCCGCAGTTCCCGGACTTCGCGGCAAAGATTGAGCCGACCGAGTTCGCGCCGGGCAAAGTGTTTGGCGACGGAATCATGAAGCCGATCGATTACTTCGTCGATTTGGTGGATGGGCGGATTGATCCTCCGTCGAATTTCGATATTGGCGCCATCCAGCCGCAGGCCCCCGCCAATGCATTCAAGTTTCATATCAACCAGTATCTGGCGCGCCGCGCCGCCGACTGGAAAGAAAAGGGCATCACCGAGACGCTGGTGAACTTCACCGAGCTCAACAGGCGTTCCAAGTTCTGGGGCGACGATCAGCGCGCCGAGTTCGAGAACTGGAACCGGTTGTCTGACATGCGCAATCCGCATGGAGAGCGCCAGGGCATTAACGAACGCATTATGCTGCGCGAGCTCCTGCGGCGAGCCGATATGATGGTGATCCACGAAAACCGATTGGACGCATTGGTGCGCCTGCATACGCCGTTCCCACCGGGGATTATCGGCGGTGCCGGGCAGTATAATCTGCGCGCCAATCTGACGATGGAATCGCTCAGCGGCCCGAACGCTGGCTTGACCGAGGTACTAATTCCCGCCGGCTACGTAACCAGCGCCTATGACCCGGTCTTTCAGCTTTCCGCCGACGGCAAATCCTACGTATCGATTGGGTCGGACAGGTCAACCAAGCTGGCCGCTCCGGGCCTGCCGTTTTCACTTGTTTTCCGTGCCGAACCCGGCAAAGAAGACACCATTCTGGAAATCGCGGCGGCCTACGAAATGGCCTCGAAACGCCGTGTTCCGCCACCTGATTTCGGCCCGCTCGTCGGACATTGATAGGTGCGCAGCTCGGGCCTGCGAATCGCGGTGCTGCGACTATGGGAAAGTTGTTGGTGGATGTGCGCCTCGCTTGGCAGCGCTTGTCAGAAACCCGGCGTGCAACGAGTGACCCGAGAACAGAGTAGGGTCTAATCCGACGCGCTCGGCATGCGCTTTGACGATGTTGGCACTACAGATCGGCACGATCTCCGAACCTCTCGGCAGGCGATTGAGGCGCTATTTCCGCCAGTCGTCAACAAGCAGAAAATTGCGCGCAGATTTTCATGCGCAATATTTAGTGGGCAATGGATCTCATTTCTATATTTTGTAGTCTGATTAGCGGCTCGTATTTTGCTTTGGCCACGCGTAACCAGCGCTACGGTTGGCGGGCGGCTGCGAATGTGGGATATCACGTATGGTATGAAGCCCAGCTCTAGCTGGTCGTTCCGTTTAGACGGACGCAAGATACCGGCCCGAGCGATCGAGGATTAAACTTATAGAAAGCCACATCAATCGCGCCGTTGCGGAAACCGGCTTCGCAATAGCAGAGGTAATAGTCCCACATCCGCTTAAACGAGGCGTCGAAGCCAAGCCGCTCGATCGTCGGCCAGGCCGCCAGGAAACGTTCGCGCCAGACCGCCAGCGTGCGCGCGTAGCTTAAGCCGAAAGGTTCATGCGCTATCAGTTCGAGACCTGCGCGCTCGGCTTGCTGGCGGATAATGTCGACGGTCGGCAGCACGCCGCCAGGAAAGATGTAGCTTTGAATGAAGTCCGGTTGCTGCCGGTATTTGTCGAAACGGTCCTCGGCGATGGTGATTGCTTGCAATAGCACCGTGCCGTCCGGCGCCAGAGCGCTACGCAGCTTGTTGAAATATACCGGCCAATAGCGTTCGCCGACCGCTTCAATCATCTCGATCGACACGATACGGTCATATCGCTCCTGGATGTCGCGATAATCCTGAATCCGTAATTCCGCGCGGCCAGTCAAAGTCTTGCTGCCCAAGCGTTGTTGGGCATACTTAAGTTGCTCGGCCGACAGCGTGACGCCGGTGATGTCGCAAATCGGCGCCAGCTTTTCCATCAACGCGCCCCA
>JAQSCR010000030.1 GCA_029945495.1 Pseudolabrys sp.
GCTTTCAGAGCGGTCCGGCCGGCATATTGCGCCTGCGGGCCAAGCTGTTCCTCGATCCGCAGCAGTTGATTGTACTTGGCGGTGCGGTCGGAGCGCGCCAGCGAGCCAGTCTTGATCTGACCGCAATTGGTCGCGACCGCGAGGTCGGCGATGGTCGAATCCTCGGTCTCGCCCGAGCGGTGCGACATCACCGCAGTATAGCCGGCCTTGTGCGCCATCTCGACGGCGGCGAGCGTCTCGGTCAGCGTGCCGATCTGATTGACCTTGATCAGGATAGAATTGCCCAGGCCCCGCTTGATACCGTCCGACAAACGCTTGACGTTGGTGACGAACAGATCGTCGCCGACCAGTTGGCACTTGTCGCCGAACAAATCGGTCGCCTGCTTCCAACCATCGAAGTCGTCTTCGGCCATGCCGTCTTCGATCGACACGATCGGATAACGCGCGGCGAGCTCGGCGAGATACTTCGCCTGCTCGGAGATCGAGCGCGTCTTGCCCTCGCCTTCGTAGACGTATGCGCCGTTCTTGAAGAACTCGGTCGAGGCCGGATCGAGCGCCAGCGCGATATCCTCGCCCGGCTTGAAGCCGGCCTTCTCGATCGCTTTCATGACGTAGTCGAGCGCCTGTTCGGCCGACTTCAGGTTCGGCGCAAAGCCACCCTCGTCGCCGACATTGGTGTTGTGGCCCTCGTCGTGCAGCGCCTTCTTCAGCGTCTGGAACACCTCGACGCCCATGCGCAAGCCTTCGGCGAAATTCGGCGCGCCGATCGGCATGATCATGAATTCCTGGAAGTCGATCGGATTGTCGGCGTGAGCGCCGCCGTTGATGATGTTCATCATCGGCACCGGCAACAGCCGCGCTGAGGTGCCGCCGACATAGCGGTACAGCGGCAGGTCGGCCGAAATCGCCGCGGCCTTGGCGGCGGCGAGCGATACGCCGAGAATGGCGTTGGCGCCGAGGCGCGCCTTGTTCGGCGTGCCGTCGAGCGCGATCATGGTTTCGTCGATCTGCGCCTGCGCCTCAGCATCCATGCCGCCGAGCGCGTCGAAGATCTCGCCGTTGACGCCGTCGATCGCCTTCTTGACGCCCTTGCCGCCGTAGCGGGACTTATCGCCGTCACGGAGCTCCACGGCCTCATGCGCGCCGGTCGAGGCGCCGGACGGCACCGCGGCGCGGCCCATCGAGCCGTCCTCGAGGATGACATCGACCTCGACCGTCGGGTTGCCGCGGCTGTCGAGAATCTCGCGGGCGACAATGTCGATAATGGCGGTCATTTGGGGGGCCCCGGCGCAGGTGTTTAAGATTTGCCGCGCTTCTACAGGATGGCTGGCCGGCGGCAAAGGGCTGTTTATGCAAGGCGGACTTGACCGCGGCAGTGTGTCCCGGCAATGACACGGCCATGGCCAAAAAGATCGCTAAAAAAACCTTGCAGCTAGGACGCACCGTGCCGACCCCGGAAACGCCGGCGAAGGCGCAGCTCGACACCGTGCCGAACCCACATCCGGACACCAATTATCTGGCCCGCTTCACCGCGCCGGAGTTCACCACTTTGTGCAAGATCACCGGCCAGCCGGATTTCGCGCATCTGGTGATCGACTATGTGCCGGCGAAAGTTCTGCTCGAGTCGAAGTCGCTCAAGCTGTACCTGACCAGCTTCCGCAACGAGGACGCCTTCCACGAGGACTGCACCGTCGGCATCGGCAAAAGGCTGTTCAAGCTGCTCAAGCCGAAATGGCTTCGCATCGGCGGCTACTGGTATCCGCGCGGCGGCATTCCGATCGACGTGTTCTGGCAGGCCGGCAAATTGCCGAAGGATGTCTGGGTGCCGGACCAGGGCGTGCAGCCCTATCGCGGCAGGGGTTAATCAAATTTCGCCGGTGTGCCGCCGCAGGCGCCGCGCGCAGATCAGACCGACCGCGGCCAGCACACCGGCGCCGACATAAAGCACCGGCGTGATGCCGACCGCGCTGCGCAGACCGAAGCCGTAGACGATCGGCCCGACCGCGTGGCCCATAAAGAAGAAAAACGAATGCAGCGCTAGCGCCGAGCCGCGCGCGGCCGGTGCCAGTTCGCTGGCGTAGATCTGGATGACGGCGTGGAGAAAATAAAAGCCGAAGCCGAGTACGAGAAAATTGACGAACTCGACCGGCCACGGCAGCCGCAGCGCGATGACGATCAGGCACGCCCCCATGATGAAGCCGCCCGTACGCATCAGCCGCGTTTCACCGGCCCACGGCAGGATGCGCGAAATGGTCAGACCATACAGTGCGCCGCCAATGCCGAAGCCGGCAATGACGACGCCGGCAATCGCGGCGCGCGTCTCGCCGGCCTGATGCAGTAGCGTGGCGATGTAGGGAAACACGCCGTACATGAACAGCGCTTCGAGAAACACCGCGCCGAAACAGATTTTCGCCAGCGGATTGCTGAAGATGGTGCGGTAGTTCGGCCCGAGCGTCGACAGATCGAATTTCTTCGGCGTCTCGGTGATGCCGCGAAACGCCGGCAGCGCGACGGCCAGCACGATGGCGCCGAACGCACCGGTGGCGAAGAAGACCGCGCGCCAGCCGGCCAGATCGCCGACCACGCCCGACAAGGTCGCGCCCAGAAGATTGCCGGTCATGATCGCGAACAAGAGCCGGCCCATCGCCACTTGGCGCTGCGCGACGGGAACGAGATCGCCGACGATGGCGAAGGCAATCGGCACCACGCCGCCGGCGGCGAGACCGGCAACGACGCGCGCGATCATCAGCATCTCGAAATTCGCGGCAAAAGCCGAAGCGATGCTGGCAACCGCGAGCAGGAACATGCAAAGCAGCATCAGCCGCGTCTTGTTCATCACGTCGGCCAACGCGCCGAGAACGGGCTGGATCAGCGCGTAAGGCAAAGTGAACGCGGTCGCCAACAATGCGGCGGTCGAGGCTTCGACGCCAAGCCCGCTGGCGATCTGCGGAACGATCGGATCGGTCGAGCGCATGAACAGCGCACTGGCGAAGACGACGAAGGCAATGAGATTGAGCGTGCGCGTCATTTAGCTGAACAGTCTTTTCGTCCGGCGGCCGCAACGCGCGTCAATGGGGCAGGATTATTTCTTGTCGACTATTTTTTGGCGAGGCGGTCGAAGTCGAGCAACGTGCGCAGCAATTGCTCCATGTCCTTGAGCGGCATCATGTTGGGGCCATCGGACGGCGCGTGGTCGGGGTCCTGATGCGTCTCGATGAAGACGCCGGCGACGCCGACCGCGACCGCGGCGCGCGCCAGCACCGGCACGAATTCGCGCTCGCCGCCTGATGAAGTGCCCTGCCCGCCCGGCTGCTGCACCGAATGGGTGGCGTCGAAGATCACCGGCGCGGCGGTGCGCTGGAGGATCGGCAGCGCGCGCATGTCGGAGACCAGCGTGTTGTAGCCGAACGAGACGCCGCGCTCGGTCACCAGCACATTGCGGTTGCCGGCGCTGGTCAATTTGGCGACGACATTCTTCATGTCCCAGGGCGCCAGGAACTGACCCTTCTTGACGTTGACGACCTTGCCGGTTTTCGCCGCGGCGATCAGCAGATCGGTCTGGCGGCAGAGGAAGGCCGGAATCTGCAGGACGTCGACGGCAAGCGCAGCACGCGCGCATTGTTCGGCGTCGTGCACGTCGGTCAAGACCGGCAATTTCAGGCTGTCGCGGATCTCGGCGAAAATGGGCAGCGCCGCCTCCAAGCCGATGCCGCGCGCGGCTTTGGCCGAGGTGCGGTTGGCCTTGTCGAACGAGGTTTTATAGACGAGCCCGATGCCGACTTTGGCGGCGATCTCCTTCAGCGCCGAGGCCATCTCAAGCGCGTGCGCGCGGCTTTCCAGTTGGCAGGGGCCGGCGATCAACGCCAGCGGCAAGGCATTGCCGAAGCGAACCGTTCCGATCTCGACCGTCGCGTTGGGCAGAAGGGTTTGATCCAAGGTTTTCCGAGTCCCGTTTGGCCGGACCATGAAGCGGCCGCGCCCCAGGGTCAATCTTATTGGTCGGGTTCGAATACCAGCGTTGCGCCCAAGACCGCGGCCGAAATCGCCCCTGATTTCAGGGGGCTGAAGGCGATACCCGCCTTCGCCAATTGGGCGATGACGGCAGCCGGATCGCCGGTCTTGAATCGGAGAGCCGCGAGCCTGGCCCCGCGCCCGGTGTCGGGGGCGCGCTGGCCGTATCGGTCGCTGAAAGCCTGCGGTGTCATGACGGCGATGCCGCCGCGCGGCAGTTCGATACTGAGGCCGTCACCCTCGTCGCGCGCTGCACCGTCGCTATAGGCCATGAGGAACGCGCGATGCTGCGCCGGCTCGTCGGCGACCAGAACCACGTCGGCGACGCCCTGCACGCCGTTGCCGTGCTGCTGAAACGCCGGGTTCCAGAAGTTCTCAGGGTAATGCTGCTGGCATGTGAAGAAACTGACATCGGGCGTCTGGCTGTCTTTGGCAAACGCCAGAGTGAACGCGACCTGCACCGGCGTGCCGTCCGGCTTCTTGCCCTCGCGGTCGAAGCGCATCGCGTCGGAGGCGGCGATACCGGCGGCGCGGAACGCCGCTTCGTCGCCTTCGGCATCGCTCGATTCCAGAACGAGCATCGACAGGCCATCGCCGCGCGCAATGAAGTCGCGGTTATAGGCGGCGAACATCGTCGAGAAGCCGTCGCCGCTCATCTTTTCCGGCTCGGCCAACGTCAAGAGTTCGATGAAAAAGCCCGGCAACTGCACGATATGGTTATGCGTGCCCCAGGGATGCCTATTGCGCGCGCCGACGGTGAAACCGAGCTGGCGATAGAGTTCGGCGGCGGCGGCGAGGTCGCCTACCGCATGCACGATATGATCGAGACCGCGCGCCATACGAGGCCCCGTTACTTCATCGCCGAAAACGCAGTCGGCTGCAGGATCGTATTGGTGATGTTGGCGACGATCGGCCCGTCCTTCTCGCTCTCGGTACGCTTTGCAATCCATTCCGGGTCGGCCATGAACGCATTCCAAATCCGTTCCCGTTCGGCGAGCGAATTCCACGCCAGCAGGTACGTGAGATCCATGTTGGATTCGCCAATCAGCGTCGTCCAAAAACCGACCGGACGAAAACCGCGCGTTTGCCACAGAGTGAGCGTCGTGTTCTCAAAGCGATTGAGCAGCGCCGGCATGCGGCCGGGCACCGCGCGATAGACGCGCATCTCGTAGATCATCGCTTCGCTCCCGTTATTTTTTGAACTAAACCAGCCGGCTCTGATCGACCGCCGCGCCGATGAAAGACGAGAACAGCGGGTGCGGTTCGAACGGCCGCGATTTCAGCTCGGGGTGGAACTGCACACCGATGAACCACGGATGATCGTCGTACTCGACGATCTCGGGCAGAATGCCGTCCGGCGACATGCCGGAGAAGCGCAGGCCGTGCTGCTCGAGCCGGTCCTTGTAGGCGGTGTTGACCTCGTAGCGGTGGCGGTGGCGCTCATAGATATCGGTCGAGCCGTAAATCTCGGCCACCCGGCTGCCGCGCGCTAGGATGGCTTCGTAAGCGCCCAAACGCATGGTGCCGCCGAGGTCGCCATTGGCGGCGCGCCGTTCCAAATCGTTGCCTTTGACCCATTCGGTCATCAAGCCGA
>JAQSCR010000031.1 GCA_029945495.1 Pseudolabrys sp.
ACTGGTGCTGCCGCTGACGATCCCTGTGCTGATCTTCGGCGTCGCCGCCGCCAATGCGGCCATCGTCGGACCCGCGCCGTTTGGCCCGCCTTTTACCATTCTTTGCGCAATTTCCCTGGCCAGTCTGGTGCTCGGACCGTTCGCCGCCGCGGCGGCCTTGCGGCAGGGGCTGGAATAATGCGCTGGAATGACTAAAAGGCCATTCATGGCTGTGATCGATCTCGCCAACCCGACCCGCTTTTTAAGCCTGGTCGACCGTGTGCTGCCGTGGCTCGCGGCGGCGACGGCGCTGGTATTCGCCTATGGGCTTTACCGCGTCATGGGCGCGCCCGACGATTATCAGCAGGGCGCCACCGTCAAGATCATGTTCCTGCATGTGCCGGCCGCATGGCTCGGCATGATGGGCTGGGGCGTGATGACGTTGGCGGCGCTCGGAACTTTGGTGTGGCGCCACCCGCTCGCCGACGTCGCCGGCAAGGCGGCGGCGCCGATCGGCGCGGCTTTCACTTTCATCTGTCTCATCACCGGCTCGCTGTGGGGCCGGCCGATGTGGGGCACCTATTGGGTGTGGGACGCGCGGCTGACCTCGGTGCTGGTGCTGTTTTTGCTGTATCTCGGCATGCTGGCGCTGTACTGGACCGCCGAAGACCCCAACCGCAGCGCGCGCGCCGCCGCCATTCTGGCGCTGGTCGGCGCGATCAATATTCCGATCATCAAATTCTCGGTCGAGTGGTGGAACACCTTGCACCAGCCGGCGTCGGTCATGCGCCTGGGCGGCGCGGCCATCGACAATTCGATCCTGGTGCCGCTGCTGATCATGGCCCTGGCGTTCACGCTGTTGTTCTTCACGCTGCATTTCGCCGCCATGCGCAACGAGATCTTGCGCCGGCGCGTCAGATCGATGCGGATGACGCAGGCACGCAGCGCATGATGAGCTTAGGCCCGCACGCCGATTTCATCGTCGCGTCCTATGCCGTGACCGCGCTGGTCGTCGTTGCGCTGATCGGCTGGATCGCCACCGACTATAAAGCGCAGCGGCGTGTGCTCGCCGACCTCGAACAGCGCGGCGTCACGCGGCGTTCGCAGCGCAGTGGCGGAGACGCAGCATGAGCGACACGCCGCAACAAAGCGCGCGCGGCAAGCGCAATCTCCTGGTGCTGCTGCCGCTGCTGGCGTTTCTCGCGCTCGCGGCCTTGTTCCTGTACCGGTTAGGGGCCGGCGATCCGTCGAAATTGCCGTCGGCGCTGATCGGCCGCCAGGCGCCGAAGACCGACCTGCCCGCGCTCGAAGGCCTCGCGCGCGACGGCAAGGCCGTGCCCGGCCTGAACAACGCGACCTTTGCCGGCAACGTCACTTTGGTGAACGTCTGGGCGTCGTGGTGCGTGCCCTGCCACGACGAGGCGCCACTGCTTGAGGAGATGGCGAAGGACACGCGCATCCAGATCGTCGGCATCAACTACAAGGATGCGCCGGACAATGCACGGCGCTTCCTCAACCGCTACGGCAATCCCTTCGTCGCCGCCGGCGTCGATCCCAACGGCCGCGCTTCGATCGACTGGGGCGTCTATGGCGTGCCGGAAACCTTCCTCATCGGCCGCGACGGCGCCATCGCCTACAAACTGGTCGGCCCGATCTCGGCCGAAAACCTGAAAGCCGTGCTAGAGCCGGAGATCGAGAAAGCGCTGGCGAAGAATTAAGCCGCACACGCGCTGTACCGCTTACCGGGAGCCGTGATGAAAGAACCACAGTGGTACGAGGTGCTGAAGCCGCGCGAGGCCGTCATCGCGGGCATAGTAGGCTTGGCGGTTGTATATCCGCTGATTTATTATGCTTCTCACCACGGGTATGAATTCTGGGGCTATAGCCCTCCGCAATGGAAAAACCTTGGAACGGCCGTCGATGTTCTCGGTTTCGCCGTTCCATACGTTCTCGTGAAATGGATAATGGAGCGGCGATAAACGGAAGCCGCTAGCCTTCCTTCTTTTCTTCCACGCCGTATTTCATCAGCAGCGGATACTGCAGCGCGCCGAACACGAAAGTGAGCGGCACCACGCCGAACAATTTGAAGTTCACCCAGAAGTCGGTACTCTGCGTGCGCCAGACGGCTTCATTGACAACGGCGAGAAACAGAAAGAACAGCGCCCAGCGCCAGGTCAGCTTGCGCCAGCCTTCCTCGGTCAGGTGAAAGACCGAATCGAACAACATGCCGAGCAGCGGCTTGTTGAGATACAGCCCGACCAACAGCGCGCCGCCGAACAGCAGATAGATGATGGTCGGCTTGAGCTTGATGAACAGATCGTCGTGCAGGACGATCGTCAGCCCGCCGAAGATCAGCACGATGACGGCGGTGACCAGCGGCATGACCTCGATGCGCCGCGTCAGCGCATAGGCAACGGCCAGAGCAACCAGCACCGCCACCATGAATGAGCCGGTCGCGGCATAAATGCCGAACTTCGAATTGGCGGCGAAGAACAGGATCAGCGGCCCGATGTCGAGCACCAGCTTGAGCGTGGGATTGAGTTTTTTCTTTTGCGCCATGCTGCTTTCTCTAGTCCTCGATGCCCGCCACCGCCCGTGCGAAATCGCGCGCGGTGAAGGGGCTAAGATCGTCGACGCCTTCGCCGACGCCGATGAAATGCACCGGCAGTTTGAAACGCTCGGCGATCGCCACCAGAATGCCGCCGCGCGCGGTGCCGTCGAGCTTGGTCATCACCAGGCCGGTGACGCCGGCGACCTTGCCGAAGATCTCGACCTGGCTGAGCGCGTTCTGCCCGACCGTGGCGTCGAGCACCAAGAGCACCGCATGGGGTGCTGCCGGCTCGACCTTGCGCATGACACGCACCATTTTTTCCAGTTCGTTCATCAGCTCAGTGCGATTCTGCAAGCGGCCGGCGGTATCGACCAGCACGATGTCGGTGCCGTCGGTCTTGGCGGCGGTGATCGCCTCGAACGCAAGGCTCGCCGGATCGGAACCGGGCGCGCGCGCCATCACGGTTGCGCCGGTGCGATCGCCCCAGATCTTGAGCTGTTCGATCGCCGCAGCGCGGAAGGTGTCGCCGGCGACCAGCATCACCTTCTTGCCCTGGCTACGGAACTTGGCGGCGAGCTTGCCGATCGTTGTCGTCTTGCCGGAACCGTTGACGCCGGACACCAGAATGACGAACGGCGTCGCGGTGATTTCCAGGGGCTTGGCGACCGGCGCCAGCACCTTCTCGACCTCGGCGGCGAGCAACGCCCGCACTTCGTCCGGCGCGATGCCTTTCTCGTAGCGGGCGTCGCGCAGCACGTCGGCGATGCGGGTGGCGAAAGCCGGTCCAAGATCGGCGCGGATCAGTTCGCTTTCCAGCTCTTCCAGCGTGTCGGCGTCCAGCTTGCGCTTGGTTACCAGGTCGCTGATCGCGCCGCCGAGCGACGCCGAGGTGCGCTTGAGCCCGGAGCTTAAGCGCTTCCACCAGCTGGTTTTCGGGGTGCTGTCGTTCATGTCGTGCCCGTGATACCCGTTTCGGCATGCAACGGAAAGCCGATATAAATTCTTGGTCATTCCGGGACATTGCGAAGCAATGGACCCGGAATCCAGAGCTGGATTCCGGGTTCGCGATTTTCAATCGCGCCCCGGAATGACGGTACCGACATGACCCCCGACGAAATGCTCGGCCGCCTGCTTTACCGCGACGGGCTGATGCTGGTGATCGACAAGCCGGCCGGCCTCTCGGTCCATCGCGGGCCGAAGGGCGGCGACAGCCTGGAAGATTATTTCGACGTGCTGCGTTTCGGCCTGCCGCGCATGCCGGCGCTCGCGCACCGTCTCGACAAGGATACCTCCGGCTGCCTGGTGCTCGGCCGCCATCGCAAGGCGCTGGCGCTGCTCGGCAAGCTGTTCAAGAACGGCGCCATTGGTAAGACCTATTGGGCGGTGGTCGAAGGCGGGCCGGAAGCCGACGAGGGCCGCATCGACATCGCGCTGTCTAAGCTCGACGAAAATCGCGGCTGGTGGATGAAGCCCGATCCGGCCGGCAAGCCATCGTCGACGGTATGGAAAGTCATGGGGCGCAGCGCGGGCAAGACCTGGCTGGCGCTCGAGCCGCTCACCGGCCGCACGCATCAATTGCGCGTTCATTGCGCCGAGATGGGCTTTCCGATTCTCGGCGACAATATTTATGGTAGCGCGCCGCGCAATTCAGTTTCTTTGGGCGGGCCGGCGCTGCATCTGCATGCGCGCGAGGTGGTGGTGCCGATTTCCAAGAACAAGCCGCCGGTCGTCACCAAAGCGCCGGCGCCGGAACATATGCGCGCGATGCTCGCAGCCTGCGGATGGATCGATGAGCCGGTGGTCAACCAGCCTAGTACAGCATCGACTTGATCCGCTCCGGTGCGTCGCGGTCGTAGGCCTCGCCGCCGAGCCGGCCCTGGCTTACTTCGGCGATGATGCTGCCGGTCGACGGCAGGCTCTTGCGGTCGATCTTGGTGGCTTCGTCCCACAGTTTCGAGCGCACGATCGCCTTCGAACAATGGAAGAAGATCGTCTCGATGTGGACGATGAGGACACTGCGCGGCAGCTTGCCGTTGACCGCGAAACTCTGCATCAATTCGGGATCGATCGAGATCGACGCACGGCCGATCACCCGCAAGGTTTCGCCGATGCCGGGAATGAGGAACAACAGCGCGATGCGCGGGTCGCGCAGGATGTTGCGGTAGCCGTCAATGCGGTTGTTGCCGGGCCGGTCGGGAATAGCCAGAGTCTTGTCGTCGAGGATGCGCACGAAGCCGGGCGCGTCGCCCTTGGGCGAACAATCGAGCCCTTCCGGGCCGCCGGTCGCAATGGCCACGAAGGGTGCCGCTTCGATCAGCTTGCGATAACCCGAACTGATGTAATCGATCTCCTTGGCCACGGCCGGGCCGTAAGGCTCGCCGTAGATCGCTTCGAGTTGTTCGATTATCGTTATCAGATGATCGCTCGCGCTCATGGTGTCTCCCCTAGGCCGCGAGAAGCTGACGTCCGTCATGTCCCACCATCGTCAGATCGATGAATGTACCGGGCGCGATGGCCGAAGCAAGCCGCACCGCGGTGAACTGCTTGGTGCGGCCGATGCCGCCACGCTCGGTCAATACCTGACGCTGGGTGCCTATTTGCGATTCGAGAAAGCGCCGCAGTGCCACTTCGCCTGTGTCGCGCAGCCGTTGCGCCCGCTCCTTGATGATGGTGCGATCGAGTTGCGGCATGCGCGCCGCCGGCGTGCCGGGGCGCGGCGAAAACGGAAAGACGTGCAGTTGCGTCAGCCCGCATGCCTCGACCAGATCGAGCGAGCGCGCGAACATCGGCTCAGACTCGGTCGGGAAGCCGGCAATGATATCCGCGCCGAACACGACGTCCGGCCGCAGCCGCCGCACCTGATCGCAGAACGCGATCGCGTCGGCGCGCGTATGCCGCCGCTTCATGCGCTTGAGGATCATGTCGTCGCCCGCCTGCAACGACAGATGCAGATGCGGCATCAGCCGCGACTCATTGGCGAGCGCGTCGATGAGGTCGGCATCGGCCTCCACCGAAT
>JAQSCR010000032.1 GCA_029945495.1 Pseudolabrys sp.
TTTCAATCTCCGGTTTTGGTGGTTTTCGGTCTGTCCCTGGTCCTGTCTTTGGGGCTGGGCGGCTGCGCCTCCGGCGGTATGCTCGAACAGCTGCCGCCAGCGCTGGGCGGCGAACCGGCCGGCCTGCCGGCGAAGCCCAAGACCGGCTACCAATACCCGGCCGTCCACGACATGCCGCCGGAACGCGCCAGCGCGCCGCTGAGCGACACCGACCAGGTCCGGCTGGAAAACGAGCTGCAGGCCGCCCGCGACAAGCAGGAAGCCGAGCACGGGGCGGCATCGGAAGCCGCGCCGCCGGCGCCGCCGCCAAAAATGAAGCCTGCCGCCGCCAAAACCGGCCAGGCCTCTGGTGCAAAGACCAACCCGTGATAAAAGCCAGCCGGGGTAACGCCTGCCGGCTGGAAAGGGCAGCCAGCGCATCACGTTCGACGGCGCCAGGCAGCATGAACGCGACTTGAAGGTCTGACCGATGGAAGAATATTACCGCATCCGCCGCCTGCCGCCTTACGTGTTCGAAGAGGTGAACAAGGCCAAGGCCAAGGCCCGCGCTGCGGGCGCGGACATTGTCGACCTCGGCATGGGCAACCCCGATATGCCGGCACCGGCGCATGTCATCGAGAAGATGAAGGAAACGCTGGGCAAGCCGCGCACTGACCGCTATTCGGCCTCGCGCGGCATCCCCAAGCTGCGCCTGGCGCAGGCGAAATATTACGAGCGCCGTTTCGGCGTGAAGCTCAATCCGGACACCCAGGTGGTTGCCACTTTGGGCTCGAAAGAGGGCTTCGCCAACGTGGCGCAGGCGATCACCGCGCCCGGCGATGTCGTGCTGGTGCCCAATCCGAGTTATCCGATCCACGCCTTCGGTTTCTTGATGGCCGGTGGCGCGGTGCGCTCGGTGCCGTCCGAGCCGACGCCGGCGTTCTTCCCGGCGCTGGAGCGCGCCATCACCCATTCGATCCCCAAGCCGATCGCGCTGGTGGTGTGCTACCCGGCCAATCCGACCGCTTATGTCGCTTCGCTCGACTTCTATAAGGACCTGGTGGCGTTCGCGAAGAAGCACGAGATCCTGGTGCTGTCCGATCTGGCTTACGCGGAAGTCTATTTCGACGACGATCCGCCGCCGTCGCTGCTGCAAGTTCCGGGCGCGACCGATATCGCCGTCGAATTCACGTCGATGTCGAAGACTTATTCGATGGCCGGCTGGCGCATGGGTTTCGCGGTCGGCAATGAACGCGTGATCGCCGCGCTCGGCCGCGTGAAGTCCTATCTCGATTACGGCGCCTTCACGCCGATCCAGGTCGCGGCCATCGCCGCGCTCAACGGCCCCGACGACTGCATCAAGGAGATGCGCGACACCTACAAGAAGCGCCGTGACGTGCTGGTCGAAAGCTTCGGCCGCGCCGGCTGGCAGGTGCCGGCGCCGCGCGCGTCGATGTTTGCCTGGTCGCCGATTCCCGAACCGTTCGCGACTTTGGGCAGCGTCGAGTTTTCCAAGCTGCTGGTCGAGAAGGCCGAGGTCGCGGTGTCGCCCGGCATCGGCTTCGGCGAACACGGCGAGGGCTACGTCCGCATCGCCTTGGTGGAAAACGAACAGCGCATCCGCCAGGCCGCGCGCAACGTGCGCCGTTTCCTCGAGACGGCGCCGGAACAACTGCACAACGTTGTTCCTCTGGCGACGCGGCGATAGCGCATGATCCCGAAAAGTGGGAACTGGTTTTCGGATCAGATCATGCGCAAAACAAAGAAAACTCTATGAATAAGCCACTCAGAGTCGGTGTCGCCGGCATAGGCACAGTCGGCGCCGCCTTGATCGCCCAGGTCGCATCGCAACGCGCACAATTGACCGCGCGGTGCGGCAGGCCCATCGAAATCGTCGCGGTCTGCGCGCGCTCCAAGGGCAAAAAGCGCGGCGTCGATCTGAAGAAGATGAAATGGTTCTCCGATCCCGTCGAATTGGCGGGCGATTCCAGCATCGACCTATTCGTCGAATTGATGGGCGGGGCCGGCGACCCGGCCAAGACCGCGGTCGAGTTCGCGCTGGCCTCCGGCAAGTCGGTGGTTACCGCCAACAAGGCGTTGCTTGCCAAGCATGGCGTCAAGCTGGCGCAGCTCGCCGAGAAGAGCGGCGTCGCGCTGAATTATGAAGCGGCGGTCGCCGCGGCGATCCCGATCGTCAGGACGTTGCGCGAGGGGCTGACCGGCAATGCGGTCAACCGCGTCTACGGCATCCTCAACGGCACTTGCAATTACATCCTCACACGGATGGAGCAGGAAAAACTGTCCTTCGCCGAATGCCTGAAGCAGGCGCAGGATCTCGGTTACGCCGAAGCTAATCCGGCTTTCGATATCGAAGGTCACGACACCGCGCAGAAGTTGTCTTTGTTGGCCAGTCTGGCGTTCGGCACCAAGATCGACGAAAGCGCAATCTATGTCGAAGGCATTTCCTCGATCGCAGCGGCTGATCTCGCCGCCGCCGACGAGCTTGGCTATCGCGTCAAGCTCTTGGGCGTTGCGGTGAAGACGCCGCAAGGCATCGAGCAGCGCGTGCATCCGACGATGGTACGCAAGGATTCGGCGATCGCGCAGGTTATGGGCGTCACCAATGCGGTGACCATCGACGCGGCCGGCATCAATCCGATCACGCTGATTGGACCGGGCGCCGGCGGCGCGGCGACCGCCTCGGCGGTACTGTCGGATATCGCCGACGTCGCGCGCACGCAAGTCGGGTATACCCGACTTGCGAATGATAAATTGCAGAACTCGGGTAAACCCGAGTTCTGTGTGAAGGTCGCGCCGTTCGGCCGGCCGACCTCTATTCTTACCAGCGTGCGCAAGGCGCCGATGCAGCGCCACGAAGGCGGCTACTACATCCGGCTGCAGGCGCGCGACAAGCCCGGCACCGCGGCGAGCATCGCCACACGGCTGGCCGAACAGGAGATTTCGCTGGAATCGATCGTGCAGCGCCACCCGAAGGATGGCCCGAGCGCCGATACCGCCAAAGGCTCGGTTCCTGTGATCCTGATTACCTATGCCACCAGCGAGGACAGCGTGCGAAAAGCCCTTGCCGCGGTGGGCCACGATAAGGTGATCTCTGGCCGGCCGCAGGTGATCCGGATAGAGAAGAACTAGCGCGGCCGATTTTGAAGACCGTATTTTAAGGGGAACGCCAAGATGGCTTCGATCACTGTCCAGCCCGAACTTCTGCTGGAACGCATTCTCACCCTCGAAATCGTCCGCGTCACCGAGCGCGCGGCGGTTTCGGCTGCGCGCCTGCGTGGGCGTGGCCTGGACAAGGCCTCCGATCAGGCCGCGGTCGACGCTATGCGGCGCGAGCTCAACAAGCTGCCGATCGATGGCACCGTGGTGATCGGCGAAGGCGAGATCGACGAAGCCCCGATGCTGTTCATCGGCGAGAAGGTCGGTAACAAGAACGGCCCCAAGGTCGATATCGCGGTCGATCCGCTCGAAGGCACCGTGCTGTGCGCCAAGAACATGCCGGGCGCGATCGCCACCATCGCCATGGCCGACGGCGGCACGCTGCTGCATGCGCCGGATTGCTACATGGACAAGATCGCCATCGGTCCTGGCTATCCGAAAGGCACCATCGATCTCGATGCCTCGGCGGAAGACAACATCATCAGCCTGGCCAAGGCCAAGGGCGTCAAGCCATCGGAAATCACCGCCATCCTGCTCGACCGGCCGCGTCATGCCGAGGCGATCGCCGCGATCCGCAAGTTAGGCGCCGCGGTCAGCCTGATCAGCGACGGCGACGTCGCCGGCGTCATCCATTGCGCCGAGCTCAAGACCGGCATCGACATCTATCTCGGCATTGGCGGCGCGCCGGAAGGCGTGCTGTCGGCGGCGGCGTTGCGCTGCATCGGCGGCCAGATGCAGACCCGGCTGATCATCGATACCGAGGCCCTGCAGGAACGCATCCGCAAGATGGGCATCAAGGACGCCAAGAAGAAATACGAGATCGAGGACATGGTGAAGGGCGATTGCCTGTTCTCGGCCACTGGCGTGACCACCGGCGCGATGCTCAACGGCGTCAAGTTCGGCAAGGACATGATCGAGACCGAGACGGTGGTGATGCGGTCGGCGACCGGCACCGTGCGGCGCGTGATCGGCGAGCACCGTCAGCTCGAGAAGTTTCATCTGGGCTGACAAAGGCTGGCGTTTGTCGTGACGCGCTACCAGATAGGCGTGTATGGCGATGGCATTGCCGGTAGCGGCGTCGGATGAACGGTTTTTTCTTGGCGTAGAGAAATCTGCGACCGGGCGGGCTTGGCGCGACCGGCTCGATCCGCGTGGGCTGGCGCGCGCCACCACCATCACGCAGCGTCTGGGCACGCCCGAACTGTTGGCGCGGGTGCTGGCGGGCAGGGGCGTCGAGGCCGACGAAGCCGAAGCCTATCTCGATCCGACCATCAAGAACCTGATGCCCGACCCGTCGGTGCTGACCGATATGCAGGCCGCCAGCGCGCGGCTTGCTGACGCCGTGACGCGTGGCGAAAAGGTGGCGATTTTCGGCGACTACGACGTCGACGGCGCGACCTCGGCGGCGCTGCTCACCCGCTATTTGCGGCAATGCGGGTTAGACCCGATCGTCCACATCCCCGACCGGATTTTCGAAGGCTACGGCCCGAACGCCGATGCGATCAAAAGCTTCGCCGAAAAAAGCGTGACGCTGCTGGTCACCGTCGATTGCGGCACCACCAGCAATGTGACGCTGCTGGAGGCAGCGAGGCTCGGCCTCGACGTCGTGATCCTCGACCATCACCAGGCCGACGTCGAACTGCCGAAGGCGGCCGCGATCGTCAATCCGAACCGCGCCGACGATCTCTCGGGGCTCGGCTACCTCTGCGCCGCCGGCATTGTGTTCATGACCTTGGTGGCGCTGACGCGCGAATTGCGCCAGCGCGACTTCTTCACCGGCGCCCGGCCGGCGCCCGATCTGTTGTCGATGCTGGATCTGGTCGCGCTCGGCACCGTCGCCGATGTGGTGCCGCTGAAGGGGCTCAACCGCGCCTTCGTCGCCAAGGGCCTGATTGCGCTGCGGCGACGCGAACAGATCGGCCTGACCGCGCTGATGGACGCGGCGCGCCTCAACGGTCCGCCGGAAGCGTTTCATCTCGGCTTTCTGCTGGGCCCACGCATCAATGCCGGCGGCCGCATCGGCCGCGCCGATCTCGGCGTGCGGCTGATGCTGGAGGACGATTCAATCGAGGCCGGACGCATCGCGGCCGAGCTCGACCGGCTTAACGGCGAGCGCCGTCTCATCGAAGTCGCGGCGGTGGCGCAGGCGGAAGCCGAAGCCATGGCGTCGCTCGGCATCGAGGAGAAAGGGGCGGTGGTCGTCACCGCGCAGGAAGGCTGGCATCCCGGCGTGGTCGGGCTGGTGGCGGCGCGGCTCAAGGAGCGTTATGGCCGGCCGGCCATTGCTATCGCGCTCGAGCCGGGCGGCAAAGATACGACTTTGGGCACCGGT
>JAQSCR010000033.1 GCA_029945495.1 Pseudolabrys sp.
TCGGTCACCGGTGCATAGAGCGCGGCCACCAGCGGGCGGCCGGCCTCGACCAGCGCCACCGAAATGGTCCAGTCCGGTTTGCCGCTGATGTAAGCGCGCGTGCCGTCGATCGGATCGACGATCCAGGCGCGCTGCACGGTTCGCCCAGTGAGGTCGTCCTCGGTTTCTTCCGACAGCCAGCCCGCGTGCGGCGCCAGCGTGCCGAGCCGCGCGCGCAGGAAATTGTTGACGGCGATGTCGCCCTCGCTGACCGGCGAATGATCGGCGCCCTTGGTCCAGCGTTTGAACTCGCCGCGCGAGGTGACAAGCGCCAGTTCGCCGGCCTCGCGCATCACGACTTCGAGTGCGTCGCGCAGTGTGAGGGGATCACTGCCCGGCAACGGTGAGGCCCTCCAGCCGTACGGTCGGGGCATTGATGCCGTATTTGAAAGTGAGATCGTTGGCCGGTGTCATGCTGCGGAAGATGTCGAACAGATGTCCGGCGATGGTGACTTCGCTGACCGCATAAGTGCGTTCGCCATTCTCGATCCAGAAACCGGAAGCGCCGCGGCTGTAATCGCCTGTCACCATGTTGACGCCTGAGCCGATCAGATCGGTAACGTAGAAGCCGTCCTTGATGTCGGCGATCAGTTCTGCCGGCGTGACGTGCCCTGCTTCGAGATGCAGATTGGATGCGCCCGGCGACGGCGACGACGAGACGCCGCGCGATGCGTGGCCGGTGGTGGTCAGGCCGAGTTCGCGCGCGGTGGCGCAATCGAGAATCCACGACATCAACACACCGTCATCGACCAGCGCCAGTTTCTTGCCGGCGACGCCTTCGCCGTCGAACGGATGCGAGCGCAGGCCGCGCAAGCGATGCGGATCGTCGATAATGCGGATGCCATTGGCGAATAATTTCGCGCCCATCTTCTCGCGCAGAAAACTAGTCTTGCGCGCCACCGACGCGCCGTTGGCGGCGCTGGCAATATGGCCGACGAGCGAATTGGCGACGCGTGGATCGAACACCACCGGCACCTTGCGGGTGGTGACCTTGCGCGGATTGAGCCGCGCGATGGCGCGCTCGCCGGCAGTGCGGCCGATTTTTTCCGGCGCTTCGAGATTAGAAGCGTGACGCACCGACGAGTAATCGTAGTCGCGCTCCATGCCGGTGCCTTCGCCGGCGATCGCCGTCATTGACAGGCCGTGGCTGGAGCCGAGATAGGCTCCGCGAAAGCCGTGGCTGGTCACCAGCACCATGCCGCCGATGCCGGCGGAAGCCGAAGCGCCGCCCGATTTGGCGACGCCCTTGACCGCAAGGCCTGCTTCCTCGGCGGCGCGCGCCATCTGTTCCAGTTGCGGCACGCTCGGCAGATTGCGGTCGATCAGGTCGAGATCGGGAAACGAATGCGCCAGCAAGGCGGCATCTGCGAGCCCTGCATACTTGTCTTCGGAAGCGACACGCGCCATCGCCACCGCGCGTTCGGCCAGAGCCTTCGAGCCGTCGCCGGACATGTCGTTGGTCGATCCCACCGCCTGACGGCGGCCGACCAGAACCCGCAGGCCGAGATCGTCTCCCTCCGAGCTTTCGCATTCCTCGACCGCGCCATCGCGCACCTCGATCGACTGCGACAGGCCGCGCACCGCGACCGCGTCGGCGGCATCGGCGCCGGCGGCCAGCGCCGCTTTAACCAGGCGTTCGGCGCGGTCGGTGAGGGCGGACTGGTCAAACAGGGAGGCAACAGGTGCGAGCATGGTTTTCAAAAACTTTCATTCGGGCAAAGCCGGCGCAATCCAGCGCCGATGCGCTCTATTCATAGCAAATGGCAGCTGGGCGCGGGCAGTTCAACCGCCGATCCCGACATTTTGCCCACGCTTATCAACACCTCGTCAATCATGGTTGGCAACGCGCCGTCAATCATGGCGCGCGAAGCAGCCTTTGCTAACGCCGATTAACTGCGAACTTTAAGCGGTTACCGACCGGCGTCCCTCATGATCTCCCGTATCGACTGGGCACATAAGCCTGGCGAGGGAGAGTTTGAGGCGTCAAATGCGAAGTGGCGGATGTCCCGCCGGGTCGAGCCGTCTACAGCGGCTCGACCCGTTCGCCCTACCGCTGGCTTTCGCGGCGAACGATGCCGCGGCCGACGGACGGGTGCGGCATATAGAACTTTTTCATGAGCGGCTGGTGATACGGCGTTCGGTTGCCGGTATGCACATGGCGCTCAATATGCCGCTGTCGGCCTTTGCCGGCGTCGCCATCCGTCTGGATGCCGGCGAAAACGGCGAACTGCCGACCGTCGCGGTCGTGCTGGAACACAAAGATCCGGGACTGGCGCTGCCTTTGTTCGTCTCGACCGAGGCCGATGACGCCTTCGCCGAATGGCAAAGCTGGAGCAAGGTGCTCGGCGTGCCGCAACTTGTCGCCGACGATGAAGGCGGCTGGCGCGAACCCTTCGCGCGTATCGGTGGCGTTCGTATCGAGCGGGTGCGGCCGCGCCGCCGCCGTCACAGCAGTCTCAAGCGCCGGCGTCCGTCGATGGCGTTGCGCCGCAAAGGCGGCAAGCTCACGCCGAACGCGGCGGTCTATCACGGCGAGCGCGAGATCATCGCCAGAAACTAGAGCGCCGCGGCTATTTGCACTTGCGCAAGCGCAGCGTGCCGCCCTTTTCCAAATTCATTTCGAGCGTATCGGCATCGACTACGCGCAGCGTATAGTTGACGTGCGCGTTGCCGATCTGGCCGGTGGTGAACTCATCGACCACGCGGTATTGCCCGGCCCCCGCTGCGTCGACCGTGCGGTTGCGATAGGCCGGTACGCCGCCTTTGCTGTCGGTGCGCTGGTCGCCGTTGAAGGCGATCACCCGCAGTTTGCCGCAGTCGATTGGCGCTTTTTCCGTGCTGCCGGTCTGGCCCCATTTGCCGGCGACCGGGTAAGTGCCGGCATGAGCGGGCGTCGCCAGGGCGGCAGCGGAATAGGCGAAGGCGGCGATGATGAAAGATGTTTTCATGGTGGTATTTCTAGCACGCCAACGTGCCGGCTGGCCCGACGGTTTAGCGGCGGCCGGAAATCCACAGCCTATCGTTAATCCCCGGCATTCACCGGCCGGTATTTTGAATCAATCGGTTCGGAAAATTCGCCAATGAATTGAGAGGCTTCCGGCCGGTTATGCACCAGCTATCCACAGGCTTATCCACAGGCTCGGGCGAAGTTTTCCCCCGCGGTCTATTTGGCGCGGTAGGCGGCGAGGAAGGTGCGCACCGCGATGCCGACGACATAGTCGATCCGTTCCGGCGTCGGCGCCGGCGCGAAATTGAACAGCACCGGCTTGAACATGGTGGCGTGACAGGTCTCGATGAACTGTGCCGCCGCGACCTCGCAGTCCTCGATTGCCAGCACGCCGGCGTCCACCTGCGCGCGGAGATAGGCGGTCAGCTTGGCGAGGCCAACCGCGGGACCGGTTTCGTACACCTTACGGCCGATGTCCGGCATGCGTTCGGCGATCGCGATCACGGTGCGCCAGGTCGACATCCGGCCCGGGTCGCTGAACTTTGCGACGAACGCCTTGCCGTGCCGCAGCAGCACGGCTTCGACATCGTGATCGGCGTGATCGAAGTCGAAGACCCCGTCGGCTTGCATGATGCATTCGCCGCGCACGATGGCGGCGAACAGCTCGTCCTTGTCCTTGAAGTAGACGTAGAGCGTGCCTTTGGAGACGCCGGCGGCCTTGGCGATGTCGCCCATGCTGGCGGCGTCGAAGCCGCGCGACAGGAAGATCTTGCGGGCGCCATCGACGATCTGGCGCCATTTGGCGCCATCTTCGGTGCCGTCAGCCGGGCGGTCCAGGAATAAGGCGTCGCTCATCGATCTCTCCACGGACGGCCTGGCGGGTCCAAAAATCCCTGATTGATCCCAGGATTCCGAGCATTTCTGCCCGATTCCGCTCTGCGTCCAACCATAATATGCACATCTTAGACTAAAATTCAATGACCGAACGGTTCGGTCATATTGACATACCGGGATACAGGGCGTAATTTCGACCATGACCGAACGGTTCGGTCATTTTTTGAGGTTCTGCTATGTTGCAACGCGCCAAAAGCTCCGACGCCTCCCGGCTCAGTGTGGTCGCAGCTCAAACCGAGGCTCCTGCAATGCCGGCCGCCGCGCGGGATGTCCCTGTCGAGGACAAGGCCGCCGCGCCGCAGCCGTCCGCAAAGGCCGGCCTTAAGGCGACGCTGCAGGCCAACCGCAAGCGCGTCCTGATGGGCGTGGCAGCGGTGCTGCTGGCCGGTACCGCTTGGACCGGCTTCAATTATGTCACGGCCGGCCGCTTCATGGTCTCGACCGACGACGCCTATGTCCGCGCCGACGCCACCACGCTGGCTGCCAAGGTGCCGGGCTATATTTCGGCTATCGACGTGGCCAATAATGCTTACGTGCACGCCGGCGACGTGATCGCCCGCATCGACGAGGGCGACTATCGCCTCGCGGTCGATGCCGCCCGCGACAAGGTCGCTACCCAGCGCGCGACGGTCGACCGCATCGGCCGCCAGATCCCGGCGCAACAGGCGCTGGTCGCGCAGGCGCAGGCGCAACTCCTGTCGGCACAGGCCCAGGCCACCCGCGCGCAGTCCGAACTCGACCGCCAGCAGAAGCTGGCCGGCAATGAATTCGCCAGCCGGCAGACGCTCGAACAGGCGCTGTCTAATCGCGACCAGGCCAATGCCGCCGTGCAAGGCGCGCAAGCGGCCATTGCCGCCGCCGTTGCCAATGTCGACGTGCTCAAGGCGCAGCAGCAGGAAGCCTCAGGCTTGCTCGCCGAATTGCAGACTGCGCAAGCCAAGGCCGAGCGCGACCTGTCGTTCACGTTGATCCGTGCGCCGATCGACGGCGTCATCGGCAATCGCTCGGTGCAGACCGGCGATTACGTGCAGCCGGGCCAGCGTTTCGCCAGCCTGGTGCCGCTCGACGACGTCTATATCGACGCCAATTTCAAGGAGACCCAGCTCGGGCGCCTGCGCCCCGGCCAGCCGGTCGCCGTCAGCGTCGACGCGCTGCCCGAGCATGACATCGAGGGCACGGTTGCCAGCATGTCGCCGGCGTCGGGTTCGACATTCTCGTTGCTGCCGCCGGACAATGCGACCGGCAACTTCACCAAGATCGTGCAGCGCATACCGGTGCGCATCAAGGTGCCGGCCGATGTCGCGGCGCGCCGCCTGCTGCGGCCCGGCATGTCGGTGGTGGTGAGCGTGAACACCAAGTCCGGCACGCAATCGGCCGCCGGCAACGACTCGTGGTTCGCCGCGCAGGCCGCGCCGGCGCCAAGCACGAGCCAGGCAAGCAATCTAGCTCGGCGGTAAGCGAAAAGTCCCCCCATGAGTACGCTTACCGTCAACGACGCGCTTCCGGTCTCCGCCCGTTCCCCGACGGGTGGCGCCGGAAGCGCGGACTCTTGAGCGGCACGCCGGCGCCTCCTCGCTTGCGGGGTGAGGTGCTT
>JAQSCR010000034.1 GCA_029945495.1 Pseudolabrys sp.
GTGGTCTCGAACAGATGCGGGTCCTGATCCGGATTGGTCATGACGCGGGCGCCCGTGACCCGGACGCCGCCGATCTGGCGGGCGATGTCGCCGTAGAAGTTCTGCGCCGCGACGATTGCGATCGTGCCGTCGGCCGCGCCGGCCGGGATAGCGGCGCCAAAGGCAAGGAAGGCGGCAGCAAGCAACGTGGGAAGGTTTCGCATGGCGGGACCCTGACGGAGAGGCGATCCCAGTATGTAATATTATAACATATCTCGGCGCAAGGCCCCCGCCGCCTAAAAACTCAGGGCCGTTTGTTGGCCAGATAGACCGTCTGGGTGAAGGGCCGGTCCTGCAGCGGGTTATGGAAGGTCACCGGCTCGGCCCGGGCATCGGCGAATACGCGGCCGAGCCGCGCCGTGAAACCCGGGTCGGGCAGGTCGTTCGACCACAGGCCGAACACGCCGCCGGGCTTGAGATGAGCGGTCAGGCGTTTGAGGCCGGCTTCGCCGTAGAACGCGGCGTTGCCGGCGTCGAGCAGCGCCTGGGGCGAATGATCGATATCGACCAGCACGGCGTCGAACTGGCGTCCCGGCGCGTCCGGGTCGAAGCCGGTGGCGGAGGCGGCGAGCTTGAAGAAATCGCCATGCACGAAGCGGCAGCGTGGGTCGTTGCTCAGCTCGTGGCCCAGCGGCACCAGCCCCTGGCGATGCCAGTCGATGACCGCTTCCAGCGCGTCGACGACAATGAGCGAGGCGACATTGCCATGCGCCAGCACCGCCTGGGCGGTGTAGCCGAGACCCAGCCCGCCGACGACGACATTCAGCGCGGGTCCGGTCAATCCGGCGAGGCCGAGATCGGCCAACGCGATCTCCGAGGCGGTGAACAGGCTCGACATCAGGAATTCGTCGCCGAGCTTGATCTCGAACACGTCGACGCCGAGCTTGAGCTCGCGGCGGCGGCGCAGGCTCAATCCGCCGATCGGCGTGTCGCGATAGTCCAGCTCCTGGAACAACGGGTTCGTCATGATGTGCGGCGCTCTTTGCGTGGGGACTTCTAACCGGCGATGCGGCACGCTATCACGGACGGCAGTTCACGGCGCTATGCGCCGCCATCATTCGGGCCGGCCTCACTCATGCTCACGCGCGATGTGCTCAAGAGTTATCTCGCGGAAATGCCGCGCGGGCATATCTTCGATCTGACCTATAGCCTGTTCGCCGATGCCTTTCCGCCCGGCGAGCCCGATCCGATCGCGCGCGCGGCGTTGCAGGCCTTCGCCAAAGAATGCGGCTGCGATCTCAAGAACAATGTTCTGGAAGGCCGCTACGAACTGACGCGGCTCTAAATTAACTTAGTTCTGGTCGCCCCAGCGCTCTAACACGGCTTCGGCGATGTAAGCCTTGCGGCCCTGGCGGCCGGTCGTCGTGTTATGCGCGGCGCACCAGTCGGCGAATTCCTGCGGCTTGATGTGTACACGCATCACCGGGTGGCCATAGGCCTTCAGCCCGGTTTCCATCTCGATGGCCATCTTCTGCCATTCTGCCCAACTCGGCGGCATCATCGCGCCGTCCTCGAACACGGCCACCACGGCATCGTAGTCGGCCTCGTCGATCCAATAGACACCGACGCCGCGAAGGGGCTTTTCATCCTGATGTGACATGGCGGCGATATAGCACGCGGCCGGGCCAGCTTGCGATGGTCTTGCTTGCGATGATTTTGTCGGCGGTCGATGCGGCCGGATCAGAACCGGCGGCTGACCAGAACGTCGCGCCGCACGCGGCGGATTTCGTCTTCCAGGCGCTTCACTTCGCGCGTGAGCTCGGTGATCGCCTTCAGATAGCTGTCGTTGATGTCCTTTTGCGAGACCTGCTCGCGCGCATTGCGCAGGAAGTTTTCAGCGGCGGCTATCGACATGGGTCGAACCTAAACAAATTGTAAATAAAGCGGTCAGGCGCCGCCGGGCAGCGGAGTGCCTAAGGTGAAGGCTAGGCCGGATAAGTGAATTTTTCTGAAAAATCCGCGCTAAAACCCGAACCAATAGGCGGCGGCGGTAGGTGGGCCGGGCGGAGCCCTGAAAACAAGCGAGGCAGCTGGATGTTTGACCACCCGGCTGCCTCTCACCCGGACAAACGGCATCACTAATCTGTCCTAGGGCTGGTGCAAGTTTATCAGGGCGCCCGGGGCCGGCGGTTTCTGCTTCATCGGGTAGTTAATCCGCTTGGTAAACCGGCGCGACCGATGGACCCGGCAGTCCGATGCTGACCTGTGTCGCGCGAATCCGCATGGGGGTTCTGTCAATGGCCTGTTGCATGAACCGGCGATGCTCAGCACAATGAAGCTTAACCATTGAGAGAAACATGCCCAAGCCCCCCCACCAAAATCCTGTCCGCAATGAACTTTCCACCATGAGCCGGCGTGCGCTGATCGTCGGTCTGCCACTCCTGGCCGCCGGCTGCGTGACCGGTGGCGGTTACGGCAGCCTCCAGGATGGCGGCCACTCCATCGCGCCGGTCGACATGACGACGATGGATCCCGGCCTGATGCGCCAGGAGGTTTCCTGGAGCGGCAAGGAGAAGCCGGGCAGCATCGTGGTCAATGTGCCGCAGCGGCGGCTCTATCTCGTGGAGGAGGGCGGACGGGCGCTGCGCTACGGCGTCGGCGTTGGCCGCTCCGAGGCGTTGAACTTCCGCGGCACGGCGGTGATCGGCCGCAAGGAAAAGTGGCCGCGCTGGACGCCGACCGCCAGCATGATGTCGGCCATACCGCGTTACCGCGCTTATGCCGGGGGCATGGCAGGCGGCCCCGACAACCCGCTCGGGCCGCGCGCGCTTTATCTCTATCGGGATGGCCGCGACACCTACTTCCGCCTGCACGGTACGATCGAGCCGGAGACCATCGGCACCGCCGTCTCCAGCGGCTGCATCCGCCTGTTCAATCAGGACATCCTCGATCTGTTCGATCGCGTTCCGGTCGGCACCCATGTGACGGTGGTGCAAGGCTGAAGATAAACTGACGGCAAAAAAAACCGGCCAACCAGGGCCGGGAACGGGCTTGCGGCCACCGTCGGGGGATGGGGGGTGCCGGCGGCCTGGGATGTTGCCCGCCTATAAAGTAGTGCGCCTCCGGCCTGCTACGCTTGATGTACATCAACGCACCGTTGCGTGGCGGCTGACAAGTTCCATTACAGTATTCAGTGCAGCAACTTGGGAGAATTCATATGCGCAAGATTTTCATCGTGGCCGCTATGGCTTTGACGCTGGCCGGTTGTGAGACTGCGCGGCAGGATCGACAGCTCGGTGGCGCCGTGATCGGCGGCGGGGCAGGCGCCTTGATCGGCGGCTTGGCGACCAATTCCGCCGGCGGTGCCGTTGCAGGCGGTCTGGTCGGTGCCGCTGCCGGCGCCATTATCGCGGACTCGACGCGGCCCGGCCGCTGCTACTACATCACCCGGTCCGGTCATCGCCGCTACACGCGCTGCCGGTAGGCGGGGGGCACGCCATGACGTTGAATCGTAACGCTCTTTATCTCGTTATCGGCGTGCTCGCGGTCGCGGTGGCGGTCTTCGGCTATCAGCTCTATCAGGAGCGGCAGAAGACCACCGGCATCGAAATCAATGTCGGCAAAAGCGGCATTACGATCGAAAAGAAGTAGTATAATATTACGGATGCCGCCTTGCGCAGGGCGGCGTCCGCCATGTTGTCAGATGTCTGCGCTAGAATAAGATTGATATTTCGGCGCTATTGGCAAAGGAAGACGTCTATGTCACTCGGCACCATCCTCGTCATCATCCTCATTATATTCCTGCTCGGCGGCTTCAGCGGCCGCTTCGGCGGCTATGGCTACGGTTTCGGCCATGGCGGCGTCGGTTTGCTGGGCACCATCCTGATCATCGTTCTCATTCTGATGTTGCTCGGGCGAATTTGACCTGAAGGGCGAAGTAACGAATGAGCCGGCTTCGCCTGCATCGGGAAAATCATTTCGTCGACCGCATCGGCTGGCTGCGAGCCGCGGTGCTCGGCGCCAATGACGGCATCATCTCGACCGCGAGCCTGATCGTCGGCGTAGCTGCGGCCGCCACGGCGCAGGGCGAAGTCCTGATCGCGGGCGTTGCCGGACTGGTGGCCGGCGCCATGTCGATGGCAGCCGGCGAATATGTGTCGGTCAGTTCGCAATCCGACACCGAACGGGCCGATCTCGCGCGCGAACGCAAGGAGCTGAGCGAAAACCCCGACTTCGAGCTTGATGAGCTTGCCGCTATCTACGTCGAGCGGGGCGTCGACCCGGCGGTGGCGCGGCAGGTCGCCGGACAGTTGATGGCAAAAGATGCGCTGACCACCCATGCGCGCGATGAGCTTGGAATCTCGGAAATCACCACCGCGCGTCCGGTGCAAGCCGCGCTGACATCGGCCGCGACATTCTCCGCCGGCGCGGCGATGCCGCTGCTGATGGTCATCGTGTCGCCAACTGCCGCGCTGGTCCCGGTTGTCTCGGCCGCGTCCTTGGGCTTTCTCGCCGTTCTCGGTGCGATCGGCGCAAAAGCCGGCGGCTCGAATGTCCTGCGCGCCACCATCCGCGTGACGTTCTGGGGCGCCTTGGCGATGGCGATCACTGCCGGTATCGGCAAATTATTCGGAACGGTCGTCTGAAGCCCGGGACAGACCTGCGCCAAACCGTCGAAACCGAGGTCGATATATCTTCGAGAAGATCGAGTTTGGCTGGAACCCGGGCGCGTTTGTGCCGTTAGACACCGTGGGCGCCCCGCCGCATTTCCGCCCAACTAGCGGCAAGTATTGGGCAAGCCTTTGCGCAGTCAGGGAGAAGAGACGATGAAGAAGTTTATTGTGGTGGCCATTATGGCCTTGACGTTGGCAGGTTGTGAAACTGCGCGGCAGGATCGGCAGATGGGCGGCGCCTTGATTGGCGGCGGCACCGGTGCGCTGATCGGCGGCGTCGCGAGCAATTCCGTCGGCGGCGCCGTCGCGGGTGGCCTGATTGGCGCCGCCGCGGGCGCGCTGATCGCCGACTCGACCCGGCCCGGCCGCTGCTACTATTACACCCGCTCCGGCCACCGGCGTTATACGCGCTGCTGATCCCTTCGGTCCGGCCCCCGGACCTTGCGAGACGAGACAAAGGCCGCCCCACCGGGCGGCCTTTTTGTTTGTTGCTGCGGTTTTCGGGCCGATACCCCCTTTTGCAGGGCCGCCCGCAAGCCCTATATGTGTGCCTCAAGGAGCTATCCCGCCTATGACGACTGCCCCCGCCGCCATCGAAAAAATCCCCGTCACCGTGCTCACCGGATATCTCGGCGCCGGCAAGACGACGCTATTGAACCGCATTTTGTCGGAGCCGCACGGCAAGAAATACGCCGTTATCGTCAATGAGTTCGGCGAGATTGGCATCGACAACGAGTTGGTCGTCAACGCCGA
>JAQSCR010000035.1 GCA_029945495.1 Pseudolabrys sp.
GTCGGGCAGCCAACCCAACATGGTCTGGCACGCCGAGCATGAACTGCCGGCCGGCACCGACCTCGTCGTCGTGCCCGGCGGATTTTCCTACGGCGACTATCTGCGCTGCGGCGCCATCGCCGCGCGCTCGCCGATCATGGACGCGGTGCGGGGCTTCGCCGGCAAAGGCGGGCTGGTGTTAGGCGTCTGCAACGGTTTCCAGATTTTGTGCGAGGCGGGGCTGTTGCCCGGCGTGCTGATGCGCAACGAAAACCTGCGCTTCATCTGCCGCGACGTCTATCTCAAGGTCGAGCGTTCCGACACGCCGTTCACGCGTGGCTACAATGCCGGCCAGGTGATCCGCGTGCCGGTCGCGCATGGCGAAGGCAATTACATCGCCGACGGCGAGACCATCGCGCGGCTGGAGGGCGAAGGGCGGGTGATGTTCCGCTATTCGTCGCCGGACGGCATGATCGATCCGAACTGGAATCACAATGGCGCCATTAACGCCATCGCCGGGATCATCAACGAGCGCGGTAATGTGCTCGGCATGATGCCGCATCCGGAAAATCACGTCGAAGCAGCGATCGGCCGCACCGATGGGCGCGGCCTGTTTGCCGGTTTGACGGACGCGCTCGAACGCGCGGCCTAGTTTTCACCTCGCCCCGCCGACGGGGTGAGCGATACAGTACAGCGCGCGGAAATTTCAGTGACTCCCAACAACGTCAAAATCACCCCCGCACTCGTCGCCGAGCATGGCCTCAAGCCCGACGAGTACCAGCGCGTGCTCGATCTGATCGGGCGCGAGCCGACCTTGACCGAGCTCGGCATTTTCTCGGCGATGTGGAACGAGCACTGTTCGTACAAGTCCTCGAAGGTTCACCTGCGCGGCCTGCCGACCAAGGGCCCGCACGTGATCCAGGGGCCGGGCGAGAACGCCGGCGTCATCGATATCGGCGACGGGCTCGCCTGCGTGTTCAAGATGGAGAGCCACAACCACCCGAGCTATATTGAGCCCTATCAGGGCGCGGCGACCGGCGTCGGCGGCATCTTGCGCGACGTGTTCACGATGGGCGCGCGGCCGATCGCCTGCCTGAACGCGCTAAGTTTCGGTGCGCCGGAGCACGCCAAGACACGACATCTGGTATCCGGCGTCGTCGCCGGCATTGGTGGATACGGCAATTCCTTCGGCGTCCCGACCGTCGGCGGCTCCGTCCGTTTCCATAATCGCTATGACGGCAATATCTTAGTCAACGCGATGGCGGTCGGCCTCGCCGAGTCCAGCAAGATCTTCTACGCGGCCGCCTCCGGCGTCGGGATGCCGATCGTTTATCTCGGTTCCAAGACGGGACGCGACGGCATTCACGGCGCCTCGATGGCGTCGGCCGAATTCGACGACGATAGCGCCGAGAAGCGGCCGACCGTGCAGGTCGGCGATCCGTTCTCGGAAAAGCTGCTGTTAGAGGCCTGTCTCGAGATCATGGAGAAGGGCTGCGTCATCGCCATCCAGGACATGGGCGCGGCCGGCCTGACATCCTCGGCGACGGAAATGGGCGCCAAGGGGGATCTCGGCGTCACGCTCGATCTCGACAAGGTGCCGTGCCGCGAAGAGGGCATGACGGCTTACGAGATGATGCTGTCGGAATCGCAAGAGCGCATGCTGATGGTGCTCAAGCCGGAGAAGGAAAAGGAAGCCGAGGCGATCTTCCGCAAATGGGGCCTCGACTTCGCCATCGTCGGCGAGACCACGCCGACCAAGCGCTTCATCGTCCGCCACAAAGGCGAGGTGATGGCCGATCTGCCGATCAAGGAACTGGGCGACAGCGCGCCGGAATACAAGCGGGCCTTCGTCACCGCCGAGAGGCTGCCGGTGATCGATGCCGGCGCGGTCGAAGCGCGCGGCAGCATCGCCGATGCGCTCGAGCGGCTGATCGCCACGCCGGATCTGTGCTCGAAGCGCTGGGTGTGGGAGCAGTACGACCACATCATCGGTGGCAACACCGTGCAGCGGCCCGGCGGCGACGCCGCCGTGGTGCGCGTGCTGGAAGGCCCGAAGGCGCTGGCGCTGACCACCGATGTGACGCCGCGCTATTGCGAAGCCAATCCGTTCGAAGGCGGCAAGCAGGCGGTGGCGGAATGCTGGCGCAATCTCACCGCTGTTGGCGCCAGACCGCTCGCCATCACCGACAATCTCAATTTCGGCAATCCGGAACGCCCCGAGATCATGGGCCAGTTCGTCGGCTGCGTGCGCGGCATTTCAGAGGCCTGCAAGGCGCTCGACTTCCCGGTCGTGTCCGGCAATGTCTCGCTCTACAACGAGACCAACGGCAAGGCGATTTTGCCGACGCCGTCGATCGGTGGCGTCGGTCTGTTGGAAGACTTCGCCAAGTCAGCGACGCTAGCTTTCAAGCGCGACGGCGACGCGATCCTGCTGGTTGGAGAGACCACCGGCTGGCTCGGCCAGTCGATCTATCTGCGCGAGATCTGCGCGCGCGAAGAGGGCGCGCCGCCGCCGGTCGATCTGATCGAGGAGCGCGAGAACGGCGACTTCGTCCGCGCGCTCATTCTCGACGGCACGGCGAGCGCGGTGCACGATCTGTCCGACGGCGGTCTGCTGGTGGCGTTGGCTGAAATGGCGATGGCCGCCGGCATCGGCGCCAGGCTCGATGCGCCGCCCGATGACGTTCCGGCGCATGCCTACTGGTTCGGCGAGGACCAGGCGCGCTACATCGTCACCGTCGCGGCCGATAAGGCCGATGCCGTGCTGGCGCGCGCCCGCGGGGCAAGCGTACTGGTGTCGCAGATCGGCGTGACCGGCGGCGATGCGCTCGTGCTGCAGGGCGAACGTGCGCTCTCGGTTGCCAACCTCGACGAGCGTTCGGAAGGCTGGCTGCCGGCCTACATGGCCGGCGAAGCTTGAGGATTATGCGAGATCACCAAGCTCGCCGGCGGTGAGCCGGCCGAGCAATTTGGCGAGCGAGGCAACCTCGGCGTCGCTCCAGCGATCGCGGAACAGCTCACTCGAGCGGCGCTCCAGCGTCTTGCGCACGTCGCCGACCAGAGTCAGTCCGGCCTCGGTCAGCACGACATAAGCGAGACGGGCGTCGCGCGGATCGGCCTGACGCGCGACCAGGCCGATCTTCTCCATCGGCGCGGCCATGCGCGTGACCGTCGATGGGCTGGCGTGCAGACGCTTGGCCAGGTCGACGCGGGTCAGCCGCCGCAGCGGCGCTTTTTCCAGGTGCATCAGCAGCAGCGCCTCATTCAGCGCCAGGCCGTGGACGGAACCGAGTTCGCCGGAAAACCGCTCTTGAATGAGGGCTTGCGCGCGCAACAGGTTGATGACGGTGGTGAAGGGTGTTTTTGACATAGGCCTTGTATAGTCATAGATGCTTGCGAATGCAAGTATCTATGACGTAATTCGCAAGTGAATGTCAAAAGCCCGTCAGCGCACCGGACCGGTGATCTTCAGCGCCGCCTTGCACAGAGGCGCGAGCTTCTCGCCGCGCGCGGTCAGGCAGGCGATCTTCTGGCCGTCGCCGATGCCGGTGCCGCGGCAATGCAGCGCCAGATCGCGCAGGCAGGCGCGGCCGATCACGGCCGTCATCACCACAGGCGCATTGGGCGCCCGCGTCGCAGCCGGCGTTCCCGGGGCAGCCGGCGCGAGCGGCGCGGTATCGGCGATGGCGGCGAGCGACGTCTTGCACTCCGGCGCCAGTCTGCCGCTGTTGCGTCGCAGGCAGGCGATGCTCTCGGCACCGTTCGGCACGCCGCGGCAATTGGCCGAGAGATCGCGGCGGCAGGAGAAGGAAACGGCCTTGAGCTGCGCCGCGGTCGGCGCGGGCGCGGCGTCAGGGGCCGGCGTGGCCGCGGCAGCCGAGGTAACGACAGCCGGCTGAGGGACTTGCGGCGGCTGGACTTGTTGAGGCTTGGGCGCGGCGCTGCGTGCCGGCAGGGTGGCGCGCGGCGGCGGCGCTGTGGTTATGGTCGCCTGGCTGGGCTTCGGCGCTGCTGGCGGCGGGGCGGATGCGGCGGCCGGAGCGGCGGGCGGTGGTGGTGGGGGGGGCGCCGCGGCTGCGGTCGGGGCAGGCTGCGCCGGCTTGGCTTCCGCCGCAGGCTGAACGGCGGGGATGGTTGCGCCGACCGCGGTCTTGCAGGCCGGCGCCAGGCTGGCGACGTTCTTCTGCAGGCACATCAGCGCATCCTTGCCGCCTGGCGTGACGCCGGAGCATTTTGACATGAAATCCGAGCGGCAATTGGCGCGGATCGCGCTTTGCTGTTCGGCCGTCACCTGGGCCTTGGCGTCGGGCACCGGCGCGAGTGTCAACGTCCACACGGCAACCGCCAACCCGATAAAGCTTGTCCGTCGCATGATGGCTTCCCCCGATTCCATTTCCGCCGGGCCCTATTATAGCAGCGGTTGCACCGCGCCGTCAGATGGACATTTTTGGGTGTAAATTGCCGCGGCGGGCTGCCGAACGCTCCGGCTTCGGCGTATCGTGCTCCGCAAAGGAGACCGAGAATGGCGATGGATGCGAGCGAAATCGAGCGGCTGATCAAGGAGGGCATCCCGGATGCCCAGGTCTCGATCAAGGACCTTGCCGGCGACGGCAACCACTATGCCGCCACCGTGATCGCGCCGTCGTTTTCCGGCAAATCGCGGGTCCAGCAGCATCAGCTGGTCTACCAGGCACTGAAAGGCCATATGGGCGGCGTGCTGCACGCGCTGGCGCTGCAGACCGGTACGCCCTAGACGGCTGCCGGGGGCGTGCGGCGCGTGCCAAAAATGCCGGATTAACAGGCTTTTTGTACTCTTTGCACGGCCCCTCTTGGGGTGGCGGGCGAATATGGGCTACATATATACGAAGCAGACGCGGCCTTGCGGCCAGCGCGGCATCGCTTAACCGGACCAAAGGGATATTCGAGCCATGGGCATCGAGCAGTTCATCGAAAACGAAGTGAAGGCCAATGACGTGGTGCTGTTCATGAAAGGTACACCGCAGTTTCCGCAATGCGGATTCTCCGGCCAGGTCGTACAGATTCTCGACCACCTCGGCATCGCCTATAAAGGCCTCAACGTGCTGGAATCCGCCGACCTGCGCGACGGCATCAAGGCCTATTCGAACTGGCCGACCATTCCGCAGCTCTACGTGAAGGGCGAGTTCGTCGGCGGTTGCGACATCGTGCGCGAGATGTTCCAGGCCGGCGAATTGCAGCAGGCGCTCAAGGATGCCGGTGTGCCGGTGGCCGCGCAGGCTTAGTCAGATTTTCTCAGGCGTCTGCTCCAATCTCCGCTCATTCCCGCGCAGGCGGGAATCCAGTTCTATCATTCTCGTT
>JAQSCR010000036.1 GCA_029945495.1 Pseudolabrys sp.
GCCGAAGTGTTCACCGGTTCGCCGGGCAAGCTCGTCGACCTCGCCGACACCATCAAGGGCTTCAAGGGCTTGGTTGAAGGCAAATACGATCATCTCCCCGAGGCCGCCTTCTACATGGTCGGCAACATCGAAGAGGCGATCGAAAAGGGCAAGAAGCTCGCGGCCGAAGCGGCTTAAACGACAAGCAGGCAATCAGTTATGGCCACACTTCACTTCGAACTTGTCTCGCCGGAAAAGCTCGTGTTCTCGGGCGAGGTCGAGCAGGTGGACGTGCCGGGCGCCGAAGGCGACTTCGGCGTGCTGGCGGGCCATGCGCCGATGGTCACGACCTTGCGGCCGGGCGTGCTGACCGTGAAAGCGGCGGGCGGTGAACAGAAGATCGTCGTGCTCGGCGGCTTCGCCGAAGTCTCGGCTTCCGGCCTGACCGTTCTCGCCGACACCGCCGATTCGCTGGCCGATTTCGATCGCACTGTCCTCGCCACCCAGATCGGCGAGATGGAACAGCGCATCGCCAAGATGGAGCCCGGCAACGAGCTCGACAGACTGATCACGCGGCTCGATCACTACAAGTCGGTCGACCGGCATCTGACCGGGACGGCGATGCACTAGGCGCGGCTACGGTGCGAAGTGTGAGAACTGCTTCACCACCTGTTCGTAAGTCTGCCGCTTGAACGGCACCACCAGGTCGGGCAGCGATTTCAATTCGACCCAGCGCCAGTCGATGAATTCCGGCTTGTGGTGGCCGCCGCCGGGATGAGCGACGTCGATTTCGCGGTCCTCGCCGGTGAAACGCAGCGCGTACCATTTCTGTTTCTGGCCGCGATACTTGCCGCCCCAGGCCTCGCCGATGATGTCCTGCGGAATGTCGTAGGCGAGCCACTCCGCCATCTCGCCGAGTCTGTCGACCGAGCGGATATTGGTTTCCTCATACAGCTCGCGCAGCGCGGCCTGATAAGGATCCTCGTCCTCGTCGATGCCGCCCTGCGGCATCTGCCAGACATGGGTGGCATCGATGTGTTCGGGGCCGCTCGAGCGCCGGCCGACAAAAACCAGCCCGGCGCGGTTGAACACCATGATGCCGGCGCAGGGGCGGTAGGGCAGCGTTTCGTAAGGAGGCATCAGCTCGACTTCGCCTTGATCGCCACCATGCTGATCGGCACCAGCACGAAGCCGCGCTTTTCGATTTTTCCCGCCCATTCTGCGATGCGCGCGATCGTGCCCGGCTGCGCGGTCGCCATGCCGACGGCGCTGCCGCCTTCGCGGGCGATCATTTCGAGGCGGCCGAGCGCGCGGTCGATTTCGATCGCGGTCGGCACGGCATCGAGAACGATGTCGGTCTTGGCGAAAGGCAGGTTCTGGCTGCCGGCGATCTGGCTGGCGACGCTGCGGGTCGACGAACCGTTATCGACAAAGATCAGGCCGCGCTTGGCGGTTTCGTTCAGCACCGGCGACAGCGCCTGTTCGCTCGCGGTGAAGCGCGCGCCCATATAGCTGACGATGCCGACGTATCCCTGGAAACGGCTCATCAGCCATTGCAGGCGATCGATATTCTGTTCCGACGTAACGGAAGTCAGCAGAGTCTGCGGGCCGGGATCGTTGTCCGGATAGTCGAACGGCTCCATCGGCGTCTGCAGCAGCACTTCGTGTTCGGCGGCGCGGGCGTGTTCGGCCAGTTTTTTGACGTCGGTGGCATAGGGCGTGAGCGCGAACGTCACCGGGCCCGGCAATTTGTCGAAGGCTTCCGCCGTGCCGGAGGCGCTGATGCCGAGACCGTTGATGACGATGGCGATGCGCGGCAGGTCCTTCAGACTGGCCGGCAGCGCGCGCGGCCGCGCATAGACCGCGTAGGGCTTGGAGCCGTCGGCGCCGATCTTCGGGATCGCGCCGTGGCGCGAAATTTCCAGCAACTTCTGCGCCGCCGCCGGCGCTTGAGCACCCGGCTTCTCGCCGGCGCCGCCGGGGATTACGACGTCTTTGCTGGTGCCGGTGGCGCCGTCGATGATAGTGACGGTCTTGGAACCAGGTGGCGGCTCGGCCGCCTTGGCCGCGGCCGGATCGCCGGTCGAACCCTTTTCGCCGACGTGGATCGTGTGTTCCTTGCCGTCGCTGTTGGCCGTCTCGGGCGTGGCGCCGGCCGGCTTGGTCGCGACCACGGCAGTCGGCTCGCCGCCGAGCGGATCGTTGACGAAGGCCGCCCACAGCACGACCACGAGGCCGACCATGCCGAGCGCAGCGGCCAGCATTTGCGGGGCGGCGACGGGCAGTTTCGGCAGCCTGCTTTTCTTTTTGCTCTGGCCGAGGGGGGCGTTCAGATCATCCGCTTCCACGGCCCATTCCCTTGCGAATCATGCCCTAAGTCTAGCACGCGAGGATTCACGGCTGGTGAACACAAGCCCCTAAACGAACGGGGCGGCCTTAAAGGCCGCCCCGCTGGATCGAGATGGCCGGGTCATAGGCGTTCTAAAGAACGCCGTTCTTCGAACGGCTATGCCCGGCCATGACAAGTGTCAGTTCGGAACCGGGGATTTGGCGTTGGGCGGGAAGGCCGAGTTGACCTGCACGCCGCGCAGCAGGTCTTCCGCCATGATCAGCGCCTTGTCGTTCTTGGCATCCGGCGGGATGTAGGACTGCGAGCCGGTCTGCTCGGAGCCGGCGTCACCCTTCAAGTGGCCGCGCAGCGAGGCCTCGCCCTTGGTCGAGGTGTCGGTCTTGATGTCGTCCGGCAGGTCCTGCAGCACCTCGATATCCGGGGTGATGCCCTTGGCCTGGATCGAGCGGCCGGACGGCGTGTAGTAGCGCGCCGTGGTCAGCCGCAGCGCGCCATTGCCGGTGCCGAGCGGAATGATGGTCTGCACCGAGCCCTTGCCGAACGAGCGGGTGCCGACGACGGTCACGCGCCGGTGGTCCTGCAGAGCGCCGGCGACGATTTCGGACGCCGAGGCCGAGCCGCCGTTGACCAGCACGATGACCGGCTTGCCGCCAGTGAGATCGCCGGCGCGGGCGTTGAAGCGCTGGGTTTCCTCGGCATTGCGGCCGCGGGTCGAAACAATCTCGCCCTTTTCGAGGAACGCATCCGACACCGAGATCGCCTGGTCGAGCAGGCCACCCGGATTGTTGCGCAGATCGAGGATATAGCCCTTCAGCTTGTCCTTGCTGACCTTGGCGTTGATATCGACGATCGCCTTCTTCAGCCCGTCGGTGGTCTGTTCGTTGAACTGGGTCATGCGGATATAGCCGACGTCGTCGCCTTCGACATTGGAGCGCACCGCGCGCACGCGAATGACGTCGCGGGTCAGCGTCAGCTCGAGCGGCTTGTCGGCGCCCTTTCGCATGATGGTCAGCTTGATCTTGGTGTTGACTGGGCCGCGCATCTTTTCGACGGCCTGGTTCAGGGTCAGGCCCTGCACCTGGTCTTCATCGAGCTTGGTGATGAGATCGTTGGCCTGCACGCCGGCCTTGGCGGCGGGCGTGTCGTCGATCGGCGTCACCACCTTGATGAGGCCGTCTTCCATGGTAACCTCGATGCCGAGGCCGCCGAACTCGCCGCGCGTCTGCACCTGCATGTCGCGGAAGCTCTTGGGGTCCATGTAGCTCGAATGCGGATCCAGCGCGGTCAGCATGCCGTTGATCGCGGTTTCGATCAGCTTCTGATCGTCCGGCTTCTCGACATAGTCGGCGCGCACGCGCTCGAACACGTCGCCGAACAGATTGAGCTGACGATAGGTGTCAGCCGCCGCCGCCTTGGCGGCGGTGCCGATCATGATCCGTGGCTGCACCGCGAGCAGCGTCATCGCCGCGCCGGCCGCCGCGCCGAGAAGAATGAGTGAGGTCTTGCGCATCGTCATCCGCGAACCTTTTCGCCTTCGCCAGCCACCCACCATGGGCCTGGATCAACGGGAGCACCGTCTTTTCTAAATTCGATATAGAGCACCGGCTGGCTGGAACCTGTCGCAAGGATAGCAGCGATATGGGAGCTAGTCCCCATGGCTGCAACGGGTTCCCCGGCCAGCACGAACTGTCCGAGATCAACTGATATCCGATCCATCCCAGCGAGCAAGACATGATATCCGCCACCGACATTCAGGATCAAGAGACGGCCGTAGGAGCGGAAGGTGCCGGCAAAGACCACCCAGCCATCGGCCGGGGCAATCACCTGGGCGTCGGCGCGGGTGGCGATCGAAATGCCCTTTTCCGTGCCGCCATTGCCGTCGGGCGCGCCAAAACCCTTTAATTTGACGCCATTAACCGGAATCGGCAGCTGGCCGCGGATCGAGGCAAATGCGACCGCCGGGGCCAGCCGGCCCGGGTCGCGGTACGCGGATAAGGCCGGGCGGCTGTCGCTGCGGGCGGCCTCGCGGGCGTCGCGAATCGCCGGGTCGAGGCCGGCCTCTAACTTGCCGATCAAATCTTTGAGATTGTCGACCTGGCGGGCCAGATCGGCGGCGCGGGCCTTCTCGGCGGCGAGCGCCTGCTCGCGTTCGGTCTGCTGCTTCTGGCGCTCCTCGACCAAGGCCGCCATGCGGGTGCGTTCGCCATCGAGCGAGGTGACCTCGCCCTTCAGCCGGTCGCGCTCGGCGGCGATGCTCCTGCGGACATTGAGTAGGGTGGTGAGGTCGTTGGCCAGAGCCTCGACCTTGTTGCGCATGTCCGGCAGCACGGCCCCTAACACCATCGCGGTGCGCACCGCCTGCAACGCGTCTTCCGGGCTGGCGATCAGCGCGGGGGGCGGCCTATGGCCGATGCGCTGCAGCGCCGCCAGCACTTCGGCGATGACGGTGCGGCGGCCGTCGAGCGAGGCGCGGATGGCGCGTTCATTGTCGTCGAGCGGCTTGAGGCGGACCTGCGTCGCCTCGACCGCCGCTTCGGCCGTGCGCAGGCGCGCGGCGGTGTCGATCAGATCCTGCGCCAGCTTGCGGCGGTCGGCGCCGATCTGCTCGATCTCGCGCTTCAAGGCGGCTTCGGTCTCGATCGACTTGCGCTGCTGCTCGCGCGCCGCTTCGAGTTCCTGGTCGTGCGCCTTGAGGCCGTCGAGCGCCTGCGACTTGTCGGTGGGAAATTTGTCGGCGGGCAAGACGTCGGTCTTGAGTTCGGCTTTAGGCGCCGGCGCCTCACCGTGTGCGGCGCAGGCAAAGAACATCGGCAATGCCATACAAACCGCCGCCGCAAAAGCAGCCCGCGAATCGGCAAGTTTCGATGAGCCAATCATCGCGGTGACGTTACGCCTGCGGGGTGGGGCAGCAAGTTCATTGTGCGTCAATTTATGCCGGTGGAATGAGACGAAGTTGGGACGGGGTTTTCTTACTTACCCTCTC
>JAQSCR010000037.1 GCA_029945495.1 Pseudolabrys sp.
CCGCCGCAGCACGGTCGCGTGCTGCACAACGACGAGGACGTCACCGGCCTGCCGCCGTTCAAGCTGGCGCACCGCGGCCTGTCGCGCACGTTCCAGAATTTGCAGGTGTTCTTCCGCATGAGCGCCGCCGACAACGTCATGGTTGGCCGCCACATGCACGAAAAGCGCAACGTCATCGCGCATCTGTTCACGCTGCCGTCGGTGCTGGCGCAAAACCGCGTCACCCGCGCCAAGGCCGAGGAATTGCTGGCCTTCGTCGATCTGTCCGACCTCGCCGACCGCACCGCCGGCAACCTGCCCTACGGCGCGCTGCGCCGCCTGGAAATCGCCCGCGCGCTGGCGACCGAGCCGAAAATCCTGCTGCTCGACGAGCCGGCCGCCGGCTGCAACCCGGTCGAGACCGAAGAGATCGACAATGTGATCCAGAAGATCGCCGCGACCGGCGTCGCCGTCGTGCTGGTCGAGCACGACATGAAGCTGGTGATGAAAATCTCGCACCGCATTCATGTGCTCGATCAGGGCCACACCATCGCGCAAGGCACAGCATCGGAAGTGCGCACCAATGAGCGCGTCATCGCCGCCTATCTCGGCCGGCACGGCCAGAGGGAGGCCGCGCGTGCTTAAGATCGAGAACGTCGTTTGTCGCTACGGCCGCATCGAGGTGCTGCACGGCGTGTCGCTTGAGGTCGGCGCCGGCGAGATCGTGTCGCTGATCGGCAGCAACGGCGCCGGCAAGACCACGCTGATGCGCGTCATCTCCGGCATCCTGCCGATGACCGGCGGCCGCATTTTGTTCGACGACGAGGACATCGGCCGGCTGCCGGCGCATGTCCGCGTCGTGCGCGGCATCGCCCAGGTGCCGGAAGCGCGCCAGGTCTTTTCGCCGCTGTCGGTCGACGACAATCTGCGGCTCGGCGGCTTTCGCCGGCGCGCCGCCGACGTGCCGCGCGAACTCGATCGCATCTATGCGCTGTTCCCGGCGCTGGCCGAGCGGCGCGGCATCGCCGCCGGCAATCTGTCGGGCGGACAGCAACAGATGCTGGCGATCGGCCGCGCGCTGATGAGCGGCCCGCGCCTGCTGCTGCTCGACGAGCCGTCGATGGGGCTGGCGCCGGTGCTGGTCGATCAGATTCTCGACACCGTAGGCGCACTTCGCCAGGCCGGCGTCACCGTGCTGCTGGTCGAGCAGAATGTGAACGCGGCGCTCGCCATCGCCGACCGCGCCTATGTGATCGAGACCGGCCGCATCGTGCTCGACGGCCTGAGCGCGACACTGTCGAACGATCCGCGCGTGCGCGAAGCCTATCTGGGACTGTGACGATGGCTGACGAATTCATGTCCTCGCGTGGGTTGAGCGTGTCGCAAGGCGGCAGCGGCGAGCCGCTGGTCGTGCTGCTGCACGGGCTCGGCGCCAATCGCGCGGTGTGGCAGCGCATGATCGCAATGGCCGATAGACACTGGCCGGGGCGCTGGATGGCGCCCGATCTGCGCGGCCACGGCGGCTCACTGTGTGAGGGGCCTTACGGCTATGCCATGCACGCCGCCGACATCGCCGAACTGATCCGCGACGAGCCGGGCGGCAACGTCACGCTGGCCGGGCATTCGTTCGGCGGCGTGGTCGCGGCGGTGACCGGCACCGGCTGGTTCGGACCGCAGGTGAAAGACATCGCGGCCTTCGGCGTCAAGATCGTGTGGACAGCGGACGAAGAAGCCAAAGCGCGCGAGCTGGCGCGGCGCCCGGCCCGCGTCTTCGCGACGCGCGCGGAAGCCATCGACCGCTTCCTGAAATCGTCCGGCCTGTTCGGCTTGGTCGATCCCGCCTCCGACACGGCGGCCTCCGGCATCACCGGCACCGAGGGCCATTGGCAGGCCGCCATGGATCCGCGCTGCTTTGGCGCGGTCGGGCCTTCACTCGACAGGCTGCTGCGTCTCACCGCATCGCCGCTGCGGCTCGCCGCCGGCGAAAACGATCCGATGGTCACTCTCGATCAGATGCGCGCCATCGATCCGGCGGCGCGGACATTCGCCGGCGCCGCGCATAACGCGCATTGGGAAACGCCGGAGCTGGTGTGGGATTTCATCGCCGGCAAGAAATAACTGGCAAGAGATAACAGGCAAGAAATAACAGGCAAGAAGTAACAGGAGAGCGCGCGCCATGCGCCTATCGATCTTTTCAGTGCAAGACCATTACCCAACCGGCGGCCGAAGCGTAGCGCAGCTCTACGGCGAGGTCATCGCGCAGGCCGAGCTTGCCGACCGCATCGGCTACGACACGTTCTGGGTGGCCGAACATCATTTCCACGAATATGGCGTGGTGCCCAATCCGGCGCTGATGCTGGCGACTTTGGCGCAACGCACCAAGCGGCTGCGGCTCGGCACCGCCATTTCCATTCTGACGTTTCACAATCCGCTGACGGTGGCGGAGAACTACGCCATGGTCGACGTGCTGTCGGGCGGCCGTCTGGTTTATGGCGTCGGCTCCGGCTATCTGCCGCACGAATTCGCCGGCTACGCCATCGATCCGGCCGAGAAGCGCGACCGTTTCGACGAGAACCTCGTCATCGTGCGCCGCCTGCTCGCCGGCGAGCGCGTCAGCGCCAAGGGCCGCTTCAGCAATGTCGACGCGGTGGCGCTCAATGTGCGGCCGCTTCAACGCGAAGTGCCGATCTATGTCGCGGTGCTGCGGCGCGAAGCGGCGTTCCACATCGGCAAGCAGGGCAACAACCTGATGTGCGTGCCTTACGCCTCGGTCGATCATTTCAATGAGATCGCCGATCTGATCGGCGACTACCAGCGCGGCCGCACCGAAGCAGGGCTTGCGCCTTCCGACGACGACGCCGTGGTGACGCTGCATACGCACGTCGCCGAAAGCGACGCGGCGGCGCGGCGCAACGCGGAAGCCGCGTTCAACCTCTATGTCGATAGCCGGCTCTACGCCAAGAAATCGACCTATGACGACGCCATGCGCAACGAGGTGCATTTGTTCGGCTCGGTCGAGACCGTGGCCGACAAACTGGTGGCGCTGCACCGCATGGGCGTGCGCCAAGTCTCGACGCTGCAGAATTTCGGCATGCTGGCGCAGCCGCTGGTGCACGAATCGATGGAGCGGCTGATGCACGAAGTCATGCCGCGGGTGGCGGCAAAGATCGGCCGTTGACCGCAAGGCATCTTACGGCGAGTCGAGAAATTCCCCGCCGATCACCAGCCCGCGGGCGGACAGCCGCATTTTTCCGTCGAGATGCTCGCCGACGACGTCGACATAGTCGAACCGTCCATCCTCCAAGGCCAGCACCGAGGCGTCGCCGACGCCGCCTTGCCGGAACGTCCCCAGTTCGGGCCGCTTGAGCGCGCTGGCGGGATTTTCAGTGGCGCAGCGGATCACTTCGTTCAGCGACATCCCAAGGCACAGGAACTTCGACATCGTCGTCAAGAGATCGAAGGCAGGCCCCTGGATGCTCAGCGAATGGACATCGCTCGAAATACAATCGGGCATAAAGTTCTGCGCCAGCATCGCGCGTCCGGTGCGGAACGCGAACGAACCCATGCCGTGACCGATATCGAAGATGATCCCCCGCTCACGGGCCTCGAGCACGAACGGCTCGACCTTGCCATCGGCGGTCGCCGGCGTATTCGGAAACGGCCGGAAGCAATGCGTCAGCACGTCGCCCGGCCGCATCAGCGCCAGCACCTCGCCGAGCGTCGGCGGCGGCTCGTCGATATGAACCATCATCGACATGCCGAGCCGCTCGGCGGCCTGGCGCGCGATCAGCAACGGCACGGTGCCCTGCTCGCCGCTGGCGTTGCGGCCGACCCGCACCTTGATGCCGACGATCGTATCCCGGTTTCGGTCGGCCACCTCGACCGTATCGATAGGCGCCATCAGACGATGGTCGCCGCTTTCGCCGACATTGATCCGCTTGGAAAAGGCATAGATGCCGGCGAAAGAAATGTTCAGGTAGGCCAGGATGCGCGGCTTGCTGCGCGCAATGACATGATCGCGAAAGCCGGCAAAATTGCCAGGGCCGGCGCTGCCGGTATCGATGAGCGTCGTCACCGCGCTGCTGCGGGCGAAGGCTTCCGGATCGACGCCCAAAGATGTGCCGCCGGCATAAACATGGGTGTGCAGGTCGATCAACCCCGGCGTGACGAGAAGGCCGGCAACATCGCGCTCCGTGCGGCCTTTCAGCCCCTCGCCGACCATCGCGACATGGCCATCGGTAAAGGCAACGTCGGCGACACGGTCGATGCCCTGCGATGGGTCGATGACCCGCCCGCCACGCAAAACAAAATCATGTATCGCCATGGACCATGTTCCCGACAATGAAGAGAGAGGAAGAAGGCTTGATAAAGAACCGCATCAATCACCCAACGGCCCTTCGACGTCGCCGTCGCCGAATTTACTGAGGGCATATTTGATGCGCCGCATCCGCTCCTGCGTTTCGCGCGGGCTGCGATAGGCGGTCAAGGCGGCGAGAAGGTCGAGCGCCGCCAGGAATGCGAAGCGCGAGGCGGTCGGCTTCAGGGCATTCGGGGTTTCCGGCACGTAGAGGCCGAGCGCTATATCGGCGGCCATGGCGAGCGGCGAATTCGGCTTGGTTATGGCAATGACGGTCGCGCCGTATTCCTTGGCGATCGCCGCCGCATCGATGACTTCCTTCGGCCTGCCGGTCGTCGAAATCGCCAGCACGACATCCTTTTTGTCCAAGGTCGCGGCGACCATCCGCATGAGGTGACCGTCGGAGTAATTCGACGCGGCGACACCGAGCCGGAAAAACCGATGCTTGGCTTCATTTGCGATCATCGTCGACCCGCCGCCGACGCCGAATGTTATCAGCTTGGCGCAGGAAGCGATGGCTTCCGCCGCCCGCTCGAAATCCGGCACAACCAGCTGCCGTTCGGCAGTGTTGATCGCGCGATGGATGTCCTCGAGGATGATTTGCCAGACCGTCGGCTTGCCGAGTTTGTCGTCCGCGCGCGGCGGCTCTTCCAGATAGATTCTTCCGACAACCAGGCTTTGGGCGAGCTTCACCTTGAGCTCGCGCACGCCGGCACAGCCGACGGCGCGGCTAAAGCGCGTCACCGTCGGTTCGCTGACCCCGGCGCGGCGCGCCAGTTCGCCATTGGCCGAATGCAGCGCGAAATTGACGTCGGCCAGGATCGCCTCGGCGACGCGCCGCTCCGACGGACGAAGACTGGGCGCGGTCTGCTTGATCACCGAGATGATGTCCTCCGGCGCCTGCGCGACCGTAAAGGAATAGCCGGCGCGCGTATCGGGCCGGTCGGATCTCTTTGTATTCTCGGGA
>JAQSCR010000038.1:0-3191 GCA_029945495.1 Pseudolabrys sp.
CGATAACGGCAGCGAAACACATTGATGAAAATCAAAGCATCCGCGCTCATCGACGCCTAGTAAGACAATACCTTCCGAGGGCTCTGATACTCGACCAAAAAATGAAGCGCATTTGATGCCGCTCTCATTCTGAGAGAGGGGCATGCGTGTTGAGGAGATTTCATGCGAAGGCTTTTTATTAGCGCCGCAATTCTTCAATTCGCGCTGTCGGTAGCGACCGCCCAGCCGGCGTCAACGGGACGCTCGTCGGAACCACTGGATCAGCGGGACAAGGCCGTTGCGATCGTTACGAATAAATCCACCAAACCGCTGGTTCGCCTCGAACTCTTAAGCCCGCCTGAAACCGCGGTAGCGCTACCGCTTGTTACTCTTCATCTCCTGCTGACGGGCTTAATTGGCGGCGCCACTTCGGAATCGGGGCTCGCATCCATCTATGCCGGCGGCGAAACCGCGAGTGGTGAGCAAGCGCTTCCTGGCGGCTCGTCCGCTGCGCACCGTTCCATACCGTTCGGAACGAAGGTGCGCGTGACAAACCGCGCCAATGGCAAGTCTGTCATCGTTCGGATAAATGACCGGGGGCCGTTTATTCGGGGCCGCATCATAGACCTCATGCCCGCCACAGCCCGGAAACTGGGCTTTTCAGGGATAACTCGCGTTACCCTTGTGATTTTAGGCCGGTCTGAACAGGACTGAGCAACACACGTTAATCGGCGCGAGGGTCAGGCCGCTTGTCAATCGAAAGCGTGCCAGACCTTGCAGACAATCTGCCAGCGTCCTGCAACCTTCAGAAAGCTCAGCTCATTGATGAAGGTCCGCGGCGGGAAACTGTCGCGCACCCGGGCATGGGCGGTATCGGCGCTTGATACGGTCAGCGAAACAATCTCGTCGATACGCGGTGCATTCATCGTCACCGGCGCCGCGCGACCCGCGCAACGCGCCATATAGGGACCGTAATCGAAGGTGATAATCTCATCGCCGTTGGCTGCGAACAGACGGCATGAAGGGTGAAACGCCCCGCCGAATTTCTTCATGTCGCCGAAATACAGGCCATCGAAATAGTCGCGGATCACAGCCCGAATCTGGTCTTCGTCAGTCATCGTCATTGTCCTTTGGGAAGGTTGGGCCACGTAACGCTCAATGGGCGTTGCGGCCGAATTCCTCGTCGGCGACGATCAACGCATCGTCGAGCACGTCGAGGAGGCGTGTGACCTCCTCATCCGTCACGATCAGCGGCGGGGCAAGGAACAGCGATGTCTCTTCGCCGCTCGTGCCGATCACCACATCGTTGGCCAGAGCGCGCGACGACACTTTCGATGCGATCGGCGCGACCGATGTGTCGGCCCGCCAGTTTTTCCAGTGCGGTCCGTGCAGTTCGATCGTCCAGTGCATGCCACGTCCGTCGATGCGCGCGACGCTCGGATGTTTCTGCGCGATGTCGACGAGGCGCGGCCCAATCATCGCGGCCAGCGCGTTCACCCGATCGAACAGTCCGGCACTCTGCACGATACGGAGATAGGTGCGCACGGCCGCCATCGTGATCGGGTGGCCGCGGAAGGTGCTATAGGCCTGCCATGCCGCGCCATCGAGCCGCTCGACCATCTCTTTGGACAAGATCACGGCGCCGATCGGCGCCGCGCCGCCCGCAAGCGCCTTGCCCATCGTCACGATATCGGGACGACTCTCACCGCCCTGGAAGGCGAACCAACGGCCCATACGGCCAGCGCCGGTGATGACTTCATCGGCGATCCAAAGCGCGCCCTGCTTTTTCGCGGCGGCGGCCACCATGTCTTGCCAGGCTGAGTTGTGATAGATGCCGCCTTGCGAATAGTCGACAATGACGCCCGCGACGTTTGCAAGCTTTGCCTCGACCTCGGCCGGAGACTCGGCGGGAAGATCGTAAACCCGGCGCCCCCAAAGCGAGCCCATCGGCGCGGCAAGTATCCGCGTCTCGGTGTTCGGCGCGGCGAGCTTGACCCCGCCCGACATCAGCGACAGTCCGCCGTGCCAATGCGGCTGCACCGTCACGTCGCGCGACAGGCCGGTCAATCCGTGATAGGCGCGTTCGCGCGTGGCGATTGCGGCGCGGCCGGTGACGGCCTGCGCCAACGACAGCGCCAGATCGTTGATCTCGCTGCCCGACAGGCCGAAACGCACCGCGCCGACCCAGTCGTGTTCGCCCGCGAAAGCCATATCGATGAGATCTTCGGCCGCCCGCTCGCGCACGCGAAAGAACCAGCCGTCGCTGACGGCCGGAAAATCGGCGGCCATGCGGATCGTCTCGACCATCTCGGGGTGGGCATGGCCCAGAGCGCCGGCCGAGTTCGACCCATCCAGCACGCGGCGCCCGTCCGAAAGCTCGAACCATGCGCCCTTGCCGCCAACGACCTCGACGACCGTATCCGATCCGGCATTCAAGCCGGTGCTGAGCAGACGCTTCATACCTGTCTTCCTTGTCCCTTGTCGTAGTCCAGCGCCATAGCAAGGCGGCGCGCAAGCGTTTCGGCATCGCCAATCGGCGAATTGAACCGTGGGCCATGCCGTGCGGCGAGCGCGGCGGCCGTCGTCAGAAAGGCGTTGGTACCAAAGTTTTCGATGAAGCGAAGCACGCCCCCGCTCCGCCGCGGAAAGCCCGCTCCGCGAACCGACGCCACATTCGTTTCGGCCGCCGACATGATGGTGCCGTCGGCGAGGCATCCAAGCGCCGCGACCGCCTGCGCGAACTGAAGCCGCGCGGACAATGCCGCGCCACGATCGGCATTGCGGCGCGGGCAGTCCGCGCCATTGGACTGGCGGCCGCGTGCAGCCAACAGCGGGCTCATAACGTCATCGGCGTATCCGGCGATTGCGGCCGCGGCTGAGAGGCACGCCGGGCTCTGCCCCTCGGCCCGCACGGCCGCCACCTCCTCCGCCAGCGCGCGCGCGACACGCCGGACAAACGCGCCGCCATCGCCGCCTGCGTCGGTTGCCGGTCCTTCGTCTTTGTTTTGCGAAGCCGCGCGCCGCCGCAGCAGATTGTGATCGGTGAACCCCAGCCCAATCAGCGCCCGCGCTTCGGGCGATGTCGCACATTCGGCAAAGCATCGGCTTTCCACCGAACCGCCCTCGTCAAAGCCGCGAGACGCAATCTCGGCAATCGCGGTGAGCGCAAGTATAGGAGCGGCAGAGCCCGGCGCGCCACCGGCAGGCCGGTC
>JAQSCR010000038.1:3201-5294 GCA_029945495.1 Pseudolabrys sp.
GCCTTGTGGCAGCGCATGCCCGGTCCGGTCCCAGGGTTGAACGGCGCCGGGATTTGCCACGATCCATGCCTCGGCCAAAGCGAGTAACGCTGCGCGGCTCTCCGCCACCGCCGTCAGGAGACCTTGCGACAACGCTTCGTGCGGGCTTTGCATCGTCGCCCCCGAGATCAGCAGGCCCGCGCGGTATGGCCCCAGTAGATGGGTCAGCCGCACCATGCCGCCTGCGCCGGGCACAAGGCCGAAATCGACTTCGGGAAAGCCGAGTTTTATCGCGGAATCGTCACGGCAGAATCGCGCGGTGCAGGCCAGGGCAAGCTCCCACCCACCGCCCGCGGCCGTGCCCTCGATCACCGCCACGGTAGGGCACCCGAGTCGCTCGATACGGCGAAACAGCGCCTTGATCCGTTCGGAATCGGCCTCGCTCGGCCCCAGGCCCTGACCGGCATAGGCCATGATCTGTCCGATATCGCCGCCGACTCCAAACGTCCGCTTGGCCGACAGAAAAATCAGCCCGCTGGGCCGCGTTCCGCCCTCGATGCCCGAAAGCAAAGCATCGAGCTCGGCTTTGAACAGATCCGAGGTCTTGTTCGCATTGCCCGACGGGTCGTCCATCACGACCTGCAACACGCCCGAGGGCAGCATCGCCACCCGTAGATACTCGCCTGTTCCCGACCATCGCACCGTCAAAGGCGTCCTGCCGCCAATCGACGAGTCTGACAGCGCAAACAGAGCGGAACTAAACCTGATGCGATCAAGCGGAATGCCCTTTGACGATTGCACCGCATTCACGGTGTCTGGGCGGTGAGAAGACCGGGCTGATTATAACAACTACCAAATAGCAAAATTCTGTTTTTTGCAATAAAATTCCGTATTTCGAGATATTGCCTTCGGAGGAGCCCATGCGCATGTTTGACGGCAGACCCCCTCTCGCGATCGTCGGAAATGGCCGAAACTCCGCATTCCCGTTACCCCCAACGCTGCGTCGACGAGAATCTGCGGCTGCAGGCGGCCCTGCGCCCGGACCACCGCGCGATGATCTATTACGGCGCGGAAATCACCTACGCCCGCCTAGTGGAAGAGGTCGAATTGCTGGCCTTTGCGCTCGCGCGCAGGCTAGGCGTCGAGCCCGGTGATAGGGTCGCCGTCGCGCTGCAAAACAGCCCGCAATTCGTCATCGCCTATTACGCCATCCTGCGCGCCGGGGCGGTCGTCGTGCCCGTGAACCCAATGTGCCGTTCGGCGGAAATGGCGCGGATCCTCATCGACGCCGGTGCTCGCGTGGCGATTTCCGGAAGCGAGCTACTGGATCGGTTCCAGACCATGGAACCGAACGACGCCCCGACTGTCGTCATGGCGCATTACGCCGATTACCTGCCCGCGCAAGTGACCGCAGAGCCGCCACCAGTCGTCAACCTGCCGCGCCCCGAATGCGGCGGTACGTCTGTGATCGATTGGCGCGATCTGCTCGGCACAGCGGCCGGCCGGCTTCCACCGCATGGCCGCGATGCAGAAGCGCTTTGCGTGATGCCCTATACCTCCGGCAGCACGGCCATGCCGAAGGGTTGCGCACATCGGCACGGCGCGGTGCAACACACGGCGGCGCTGCAATCGGAGCACTATCGCTTCACGCCGGACAGCGTCGTGACGGCGGTGCAGCCGCTTTATCATGTCGCCGGCATGCAAGGTTCGATGAACGCGGCGATCTGGGCCGGGGCGACGCTCTTGATCCTGACGCGATGGGATGCACAGGCGGCGATGCAGTTGTTCATCCGGCACGGTGTCACCTTCTGGAACGCGCCGCCGACGATGGTGATCGACATGCTGTCGCAAGACCGTTTCGATCCGGCCGCCTTCGCGCGGCTGACCGTCATCACCGGCGGCGGATCGCCGATGCCGGTCGCGGTAGCCCAACAACTGCAAAATCGGTTTGGTCTGCGCTACATTGAGGGCTACGGGATGAGCGAGACCATGTCACCCACGCATCTGAACCCGATCGACGCGCCGAAGAACGGCAGTATCGGCATCGCCGTGCAGGACACGCACGCCTTCATAATCGATCCCGAGACGCTGGCGCCGCTGCCCGATGGCGACAA
>JAQSCR010000039.1 GCA_029945495.1 Pseudolabrys sp.
CCGTGCCAATCGGGTGTCTGCCCCAGTCGGCTTTGTCTTTCAGAGCGCCATGTGCAGCGGCGGGATAAATCGGAAGCGAGCTGGCGAACCTCGCCAGCGCCGGCCCATAGGGCTTGTTCATGTGAACCAGCACCGTGCGGTCGTCGACCTTCTCGGCATTCTTCAGAAACGAGAAGCGCGTCTTCAGCCGGAACTTGTTGCGCGGATCGGCCAGATAGTTGACCGTATAGACGACATCGTCGGCGCCAAACGACGAGCCGTCGTGAAACGTGATTCCGGTCTTGAGTTTGAACTCAAGCGTGACCGGATCGATCAGCTTGAAACTCTCGGCAAGCTCGCCCTTGTAGCTTTTCGTGTCCGGATCGTAATGAAGAAGCCGGCTAAACACCGCAGCATCGGTGAAATCGGTTTCCGTCTTTGGATCGAGCACCTGATCAATCCCTTCGATCGGATCGGAGAATGCCAGCCGCAAAACCCCGTCCGCCTTGTTGGCGTGCGCCGCCGAGCCCGCCATTAGACAGGCAACGATCGTCGTACCGAGTAGAATTTTTCTCATTACCATTTCCTCCCTTTGCGTGACTTATGTTTTTGATTGAAGGCTGTGATAGCGGAACGTCTGCCGCGCCTCGCGCAGCGACATTCCCCCCTTGATCGCCTCACGAATTTTCGTCTCCGCCGCCTCGATTTCTTCGGCGATTGCCAGAACCTTTTCCTCCAACTCCCGCGGAATCACGACGACGCCGTCAGCATCGCCGACAATTAGGTCGCCTGGCCGCACGCGTGCCGAGCCGATCGAGACCGGGCACTGGACTTGGTCGACCTGGACCCGATCCTTGCCGGTTTTCATCGAATAGCTGCGCGAATAGATCGGATAACCTAGCGACAGGCAGAGATGGACATCCCGGCACGGGCCGTCGATGATGGTGCCGGCGAGACCCTTGGTATGAGCGAACTGGGTCATGATGTCGCCCCACACCGTGCAATCCTCACGGCCGCCATTGTCCAGCACAACGACCGTACCGGCGGTGAGATCATCAAGGAAATCGCCGACGGTGCCCGGAACCACGGCGTCCACCGGACCATATTTGACGGTGAAGGCGCGGCCCGCAATGCGGAAGCTATGGTCACGCGGCTTGATACCGCGGCAAACTCCCTCGATGCCGAGCTTGTCCATCGCGTCGGACAAGGTCGCACAGTCGTGCCTGGCGGCGCGTTCAACGGCGGCGTCGGTCATTTTTCGATCTCCAGCAGATTTTCATAATCGGCGCCCATCACCTCGGTCGCCGAAACACCGGCACGCACAGCCTCGGTCATTAGCCGCTCCTTCGCGATAATCCGTTCCGCCGTCATCAGCACATTCTCGACGTGAGCCTCCGGGACGAACACAACGCCGGAAGCGTCGGCGATGAGAAAATCACCGGGATGGACGGTTACCCCGCCGATCACAACGGGGACATTGGTCGCCGCTTCGTAAAGGCGGCCGCGCGCGGTTCGCGCGGTCGTGCTGCGGGCGAAGATCGCAAAGCCGAGACCGATCGCCTCGTCGATGTCGCGCGAGGGACCGTCGAGCACGACCCCCTCGATTCCCTTTGCTTGTGCGGCGTTGGACAGAACGCCGCCCCAACCGCCGGCATCGATGTGGGGATGGGAGATGACGAGGACCATTCCCGGCCCGCCGGCCTCGATCGCGCGCGCGCCGAGGTGTACCTTAGGCAAATTGGCCGGCGCCTTGCCTTCGGCCAGCGCCACAGTGACACAGCGGCCGACAAGCAGGCCCGCTCCGGATAATCGCGCAAGACCCGTCACCGCCGGCGGCAGGCCGAGGGAATCCATCGCGTCCGACACCGCGCAAGCGTCAAGCTTTTCCAAACGGTCAATCGGCGAATTCATGTGCCCTTGACCCCCCACCAGTACATGCCCTGCGCCGTCCCAGTGCCAGCGGCGGAACGATAGCAAGGGACGTAGGCCACTTCGTGAAACTCGGTCTGCAGCGCCTCCATCAGGCCTGCAACCGAGATCCAGCTTTTCATCTCGGAGGTGCCCGATTGCAACTGACGCAATGGAATCCCGGTCAGGTATGCCGCGTCCTTGTCGCGCATCGCATTCATGAAGCGGCGATCCCACTCTTCGTCGATGACGAAATGGCTCATGCCGCCCGAGCCAAAAACCACGACCCGCGCATCGCTCGTCCACGACCGGATCGCATCGCCGACGGTGCGGCCGAATTCGTAGGAGCGCCGAGCGCTCGGCTGGTTCGGCGGAAAAAATGTGTTCTGGAAAATCGGTACATTCGGAATGACCGCGTCGCGCATCAGCTGCCGGTAGATGTGACCGAACGCGTGGCTGATGCCGGTGGTTTTCGGATTGTGGCTCGGCAGTTGCGGCGAGACGGTGACGTCGAAATCCCGCTCTATCAGCGTTCCGATGATGTGTTTGGCCAGTTCCGGCACGGCCGGATATTCGCGCAAGCTGTCGGGCGCGTGGCCAGATTCGCCCTCGGCGATGCCCGGCGGCATCAGTTTGCGGCCTTCCTGAGAGGCTGGATGGTGGAGTATCTTGTCGCCGTAGTAGACCATGAAGGGCGGGCTGAGGTCGTCGCCGTAAATCTCGTGCTGATCGTTGCCGAAGATGACGGCGACGTCGGGCTTCATCGCCGCGTAGGCATCGGCCAGCTTCTCGGTCGCGGCGTGACAGGCATGATAGGCGGCGGTCATCGCCTCCATGGTACAGCGCTCGGCAAGATTCTCGCTCTTGCGCAACTCGATAAGTTCGTCGAACGAATAGACCGCGTCGCGAAACGGATGCTTGCGAGCTTGGTCCGATTTGACCCGCAGCAGCCATTGCCGCGGCTCGGTGTGTAACTGCGGCCCGTGAGCCGTAGTGATACAGCCGACGATTTGAGCCATTCAGGCATCCTCCAGTTTTTCATTCGCAGCGTCATGTCCGGTAGCCAGCCCCGTGTAGAGGTGACAGGCGACAGTGCTGCTGCCGTGACGAACCGTGCCCGGCCGGCGCGCGGTGCACGCCTCTCCCGCATCCGGACAGCGGGGGTGAAAATGGCAGCCTGAGGGTGGATTGGTTGGATCCGGAAAGCCGCCGTCGAAAATCGGTGGCGGCAATCTGTGGGACGGATCCGGCACCAGCACCCCTTGCTTGAGCTTGCGCGTATAAGGATGCAGCGAACGGCCGAGCACCTCTTCGGTGTCGCCTAGTTCGACCACCCGGCCGAGATACATGACCGCGACGCGGTCGGAGAAATGCCGCACCACATTGAGGTCGTGGCTGATGAACACGTAGGTTAGGTTGAACTTTTCCTTCAGGTCCTGCAGCAAATTCAGGATCTGCGCCTGGACCGACACGTCGAGAGCCGACGTCGGCTCGTCGCACACCACGAGTTCGGGCCTCGTGATGAGGGCGCGCGCTATGGCCACTCTTTGCCTCTGGCCGCCGGACAATTGGCTTGGATAGGCATGGATCGACCGCCGCGACAGGCCGACCAGGCCCATTATTTCCGCGACCGCTTCGCGCCGTTGGCTGGACGTCGCTTGGGCCCGGATGTCGAGCGGCAGCGCGATCAGGTCTTCGACAGTCTTTCGTGGATTGAGAGAGGAATAAGGATCCTGGAATACAGGCTGGATCTGCCGTGCGATTTCGCGCCGGTCGAGCTCCTTCAGGTCCTTTCCTGCAAAGGTGACGCAACCGCTTGTCGGCGCGTGGATGCCCAGCAGGGTCTTGGCCAGGGTTGACTTGCCGCAGCCGGATTCGCCGACCAGCGACAGCACTTCGCCGCGCTTCACCGTGAAACTCACGCCATCGACGGCATGCAATATCCGTGGCTTTTGAAACAGCCCTCGCCGGATCGGGAATTCCACACGGACTTCTCGCACGTCGAGCAGCGCGGTCATACCGGAGCCTCCGCGCGCACACGCCAGTCGGCGAGGAGCCGGTCGCCCGGATGGACGCAGCGATAGTCATGGCCCTGCGTGTCCGACCGAACCGCTATCTCGCCGGTGGCGCAGGCCGGCACGACACGCGAGCAGCGGTTGCGAAAGGCGCATCCGTCGATGCGCCCAACCAGCGACGGCACCATGCCGGGAATGGTATGCAGCCGGGTCCCCTTGCCGCGGCCATCGGCACGCGGAATGCAATCGAGTAATCCCTGGGTATAGGGATGTGTCGGTGAATTGAAGACCTGATCCGTGGCGCCGGTCTCCATGATGCGGCCGGCATACATGACCGCAACACGATCGGATACGCTTGCGACCACGCCGAGATCATGGGTGATCAGCACCAGCGCCATACCGAATTCGTCCTGCAGTTCCTTCAGTAGCCCCAGGATCACCGCCTGGACGGTGACGTCGAGAGCTGTTGTCGGTTCGTCGGCGATGATCAACTTGGGGCTGCACATCATCGCCATTGCGATGACCACCCGCTGGCGCAAGCCGCCGGAAAGCTGGTGCGGGTACTGTCCGAGCCGGACGGCGGCGTTCTTGATGCCGACCCGTTCGAGCAGGAAGGTGGCGCGATCGACCGCGTCGCGTTTGGTGCCGAGCCCGTGGCAGGTGTAGACCTCCGCAAGCTGGTCGCCGATCGTGTAGACCGGGTTGAGCGAGGTCATCGGGTCCTGGAAAATCATCGCCAGTTTTGTGCCGCGCAGGTCGGTCATCTGCTTGGCATCGAGCGACAGCAGGTCCTGGCCGTCGAAGCGGCATCGCACCGCCGACACTTTCGCACGGCGCGGCTGCAGGCCTATCAGAGCGAGTGAACTCAACGATTTGCCGCAGCCCGATTCGCCGACGATCGCCAGGGTCTCGCCCGGCCAGACCTGGTAGCTAATGCCGCGCGCCACAGTCAGTTCGCCGGACGACGTCGGAATGCTCACATTCAGGTCCTGAACGTCGAGAAGCGGGCCGTTGTCCCGTTTCGCGGCCATGATTATCGCCTTCCCTGCGGCGCCATAATGTCACGCAAGCCATCACCGAGAAGATTGATCCCAACCACGACTGTGAAGATCGCAAGACCCGGGATCATGATCAGATACGGCTTGAAGAACATGAAGGCGCGGCCCTCGGAAACCAGAAGACCCCAGCTCGGCGTCGGCGGTTGCAGCCCGACGCCAAGAAAGGACAGCGAGGCTTCGACCAGGATGGCGATCGCCATTTCCAGCGAGGCGACGACGATAATTTGGTTCATCACGTTGGGCAGGATCTCGCGCAGGATGATGCGCGTCCAGGATGCACCGGCGAATTCAGCGGCGATGACGAATTCCTGAGTGCGGAGCTGCT
>JAQSCR010000040.1 GCA_029945495.1 Pseudolabrys sp.
CTTCGTCGTCGCCGCCGGCTCCGAAATGCGCACCACGCCCAACCCCAGCGCCAACGAACACACGCTTGCCCGCCGCCGGCGCCTGATCGCCACCGAGGCGGTGCTGCCTGTCGACGGCACCGAAGACCGCCAGCGGCTGCAGATGGCGGTTGCCTTCCCGTCGCGGGCGATTGCGGCCAAGGTTTTGTCCGGCGCCCACCTCGGTTCGGACAAGTGGAGGCCGTTGCGGGCCTCCAAGCCCTTCATCATCGCAGCCTAGAGCCCGCCATGATGAACAGCATCGCGAAGATGGCGAGCATGGCCGTGACCGGTCTCGATCTCGCCGAACATAAGTCATCGCTGCAGTGGTGGCGCGAAGCACAGCCCTACCGTCTGGACGAGTCCCAGGCTGCGAGCCTGCGTTCCGTCCTGAGCCGGATCGCCTATCTGGACAGTCCGGATTGGCGCCTCGCCGTGGCAGGCGACGCGGCCCGGGCAGTGCACATCGCCTTGCGCACGGCAGCCAGCCACCGGCGGAGGCATTTGGCAATCGACTACGCCGCCTCGGCGCTGCTGCTGTGTGCCGCCGGCGGTGACACCGCCGCCGCGGTCACGCTCGCTCATCTGGATCGCCGCTTCGCCATCCTTCAGCACATTGCGCGTGGGGAGGCCTGAGATGCGGCTGCAAATCTTCAGCGATCTCCACGCCGACGTGGCACAACCGCGGCCGATAGCGGTGGCATCCGACATCGATGCGGTCGTGGTCGCAGGCGATACCTGCGAAGGCGCCGAGCGTGGATTTATCAGGCTGCGCGGAATCGTGCCGATGCAGATTCCCGTCATTGCCGTGCTCGGCAATCACGAATTCTATCGGCGCTGCTGGTCCGAGGAACTCGCGCAAGCCCGTGCAGCTGCCCCGCTCTACGGCATCCATCTCCTGGAGAACGACAGCGTCGTCCTTGGCAACGTGCGGTTCATCGGCTGCTCGCTGTGGACGGACTACGCACTTTTTGGCGATCCTCAGCGCGCCATGCAGGTTGCCGCCCACGGTCTCAACGATCACCGGCGGATCAAGTGGTCGAAGGAGCCCTGGCGGCGGTTTCGGCCACAGGAGGCGCTGCTGCTGCACAATCGCTCGCGCGGCTTCATCGAGACGACGCTCTCGGCGCCGTTCGATGGCGCGACGGTGGTGGTGACGCATCACGCTCCTCACCCCAATTCGATTCACCCTCGTTACAAATCCGACCTGTTGACCGCCGCTTACGTGTCTGACCTGACGCCAGTCATAGAGGCCGGGCGCCCCGATCTGTGGGTGCATGGCCATGTCCACGAGAGCTTCGACTACCGCGTTGGCGCCACCCAGATGATCTGCAACCCGCATGGCTATGCCACGGAAAACCGGCACTTCGATCCCGCGCTCGTGGTGGAGATCGGATCATGACGCGGGTGAAGGTGCTGGCATCGTCGCCAAGGCCGCTTGCCGAGGTGCTGATCGACGCCCTGCGTGCCGGCGGCAATCCATTGCTCAAGCCGCGGACGACGCCAACTCAAGACGTCTGCGACCAGCACCAGTATCCGCTGCGGCTTGAGGATAACGAAGAAGAAGAAGCCGGCGACGGCAGTTCGGCCCGCGTGCTGCGGCCGGATGAAGTCGCCGTCGCCATTCTGCTCGGCCAGGCGCTTGACCGTAAGCGCGATGTGCTGGTCAGGCTCCAGGACCGCGACACCGTGGCGACCATCGAAGTCGCGAGCGAGGAATACGTCGACCTCGTCGAGCGGCTCTTCAAGAGGTATGTGATCGGGCCCGACGCGCCGGTGCTCGATGGCGATGCGTTGTCGCTGCAGGGTCATGAGATCGCGGTGCCTCGCACCGTAGCCATCTTCACCCGACGCGGTGATGAAAAGTCGAAGAAGGCGGCAAAAACCGGCAACGCCGAAGTCGCCGCCGCTGTTCAACGGCGCTGCGCGATTATCGGCATCGCCACCGAGCCCGATCGCCTGCTTCCCTCTCATCTGGTCCGCATGACTGAGCACCGCATCGTGCTGGGGCGGCTGGACGGGCAGGCGATAGCCGCAGTGATCGAGGCGATCACCGGCCGCCATCCCGGCCCCATCGATGACAAGCTTGCCCGAAGCACGACCCTGGAGGCCCTCAATCTGACCGTGCGCGCCGATCTTGGCGCCGAGCGCTCGCTCACTCGGCTCCGGCAATTCGTCTGTCGCAATGACGTAGATGCCGAACCGGGCGTCCTTCTGTCCGCCATGCACGGGCTTGGCGCCGCCAAGCCGTGGGGCCTGGCCCTGATCCAGGACCTGCGCGATTACGCCGCCGGCCGGTTGTCCTGGGGCGAGGTCGACAAGGGCTGTCTGCTCACCGGCGCGCCTGGCACCGGCAAGACCTCCTTTGCGCGCGCCCTGGCGCGCGAGGCGAACGTCCACTTCATCGCCACCAGCTATGCGCAATGGCAGGTGCACCGCGAGGGTCACTTGGGACACGTGACGCAAGCCATCCGCAAGGCCTTTTCCGAAGCGTTGCTTGCGAGCCCGTCGATTCTGTTCATCGATGAGATCGATACGCTTCCGGCGCGTGGCACCGGCAAGTGGAACGACGACTGGTGGACCTCGATCACCAACGCCCTGCTGGAATGCCTGGACGGGTTCGAGCGGCGCGAAGGTGTCGTCGTCATCGCCGCCTGTAACGACGCCTCTCGGCTCGATCCGGCCCTGGTGCGCTCGGGGCGTCTCGACCGCCACATCGAGATCCCGCTGCCCGATGTTCCTTCGCTGGTCGGCATTTTCCGCACCCACCTTGGCGCCGAACTGGCCGGCGCCGACCTGCGTGAAGCGGCCCTCGCCGCTCGCGGTGGCACTGGCGCCGATGTCGAACGCTTTGTGCGTGAAGCGCGTGGCCGCGCACGCCGGGCTAACCGTTCCATAGATCTATCTGATCTCCTCGACGCCGTTCGCAATGGTCAGCCCGAATGGCCGGCCGATGTGCGCCGCCGTGTCGCCTACCATGAAGCAGGCCACGCCGTTGCCCTCCTCGCCCTCGGCCTTGCCGAACCCAAGGCGTTGTCGATCGGCGGCGCCGGCGGCCTTGCCGAAACCGATCCGGGCGGGATGCGCGCGATCACCCGCACGCACCTGGAGAGGTTCCTTGTTGCGCTCCTCGCCGGCCGCGCCGCCGAACAACTCACCTTCGGTGAGGCGACCGCCGGCGCCGGCGGCAGCGAGGAAAGCGATCTGGGCCGCGCCACGGCGTTGGCGACACGTCTGGAGACGGACTACGGCCTTGGCGCCTTCGGCTTGGTCTGCATCCCCGGCGGCGCGAGCGATCGCGATCTTCTGCTGCTCGACACCCTGCGCTCAGTTGTCGGCGCCACCATCGATCGCGCCTACGCCGCGGCGCTCGAACTGCTGCGGGAGAACCAGCACGCGCTTGAGGCGCTGGCCACCGCCTTGTTCGCCGCTGGCTATCTCGACCGGGCCGATATCCAAGCAATCCTGGTTCATTCGCCGCTCGGGGCTCAGACCGTAGCGGCGGCGCCGGCCGTCGCAGCCCCCCAAACTCACGACGCGCCGATCGACGATATGGCCCTCGCCGGCGCCGCGCCCCCCGACGTCCTCGTCAAGAATCAGGCATAGAAAGCCATCATGAACATCCGCGCTCGATCCGCGGTTGACGGCGGCGATGGCCGGGGCGCTACCAAAGGCGCCTGCGCTTGGCCGGCACCATCATCCCGGGCCGCGCGATAGCGTCGCGAGCAGCGGCTGGGCCGCCGGTCGACCGGGCAGGCCGCGTAGCCGCCACCGTCGCGGGACCGGCGACGCCGCCCGGCATGCCGCCCGCCGGCACAGATACATCGTCGACCGGCGGACACGCCATGGCATGCGGCGGCACTCGGCCATCCGCCGCGCCACAAGGACGTCGGAGGACGGCCGGATTTTTCCGGAACCGGCCTTTTGCGCGAATCGGCGCAACAGTGACGCTGAACACGACGCCTGCCGGCGAATTCGCGCCGATCGACGCCATTGCCGGCGCGCTCACGAACCGGATGTCCATCGGCGCCGGGGGCAGGTTGCCTGGAATACCGGCAGTAACGCTCTGAAGAAAATTATGAACACCTGGTTGGGGTGGCGTCACGATCGGCGCCAACCAATTGCAGGCTTGATATTCGCCCGCGGCGTGATGGTCTTCGCGCCTGCGCGGCCATGATGGCCATCCCGTCGACGCAATAATATCCTACTTCGTCAAGGATCACGATGAAGGGTGATGTCCCTTGGCCGCGGCATGCGAAAATCCCCGCGGGCCACGCGCTGACGCCTTATTGCCATGCGGCGGCGCAAGCGCTTGGCGCACAAGAAATCTACGCTTGAAGCGTGGGTGCCCAAGCCGTCGGTGTTCACAGCGCGCAAAAGGCCACGCGGCGCAAGGACACGATCCGCGTTTTCTCGAGCTCGCGCGGACCGCCGCGCGGCGGCTCAATGACGACGTCGTCCTTGGTCTCCAGCCGCAGCCGTCCGACCAGCGCGCTCGCGCGTCCGCTCTCGACGCGCAGCAAAGCCACGACGTAGTCGCCGCGGCGGATTTCCCGTTTTGCGTGGTCAAGGAAAAGAACATCGCCCTGCTCGAAGCGGGGCAACAAGGATTGGTCGGCTACGAGATAGGCGCTGTATTCGTCCAGCACAGCGTGCCAGCTTTCCGCCCCACGCAGTTCGACGAGGTCGCCCTGCGATGCGGTCTGCACCTTCCCGCGGCGCTCCGCGCCAGCCGACATGTGGCCGCCAGCCGACATGTGGCCGCCAGCCGACATGGCGCCACGCGTCAACTGATAGGCGACCCCCGCGGGCGCCGCCCAGTTGCTCGTGGCGGCGGCGAAGCGCTCGGCAAGGGTTGCGCCTGGTGCGGGAGGGTGCTCGGGCCGGGCATCGCCATCGACGAGCGTTTCTAGGCTGAGCCCCTCGCTGCGGGCGAGCGCCACGATCTGATCGGCGCGCAGGATCCCTTCGCCGCGTTGAAGGCGGGCCAGCAGATCACCGGCGGGGCCGGCACCGGCCGGCTGACCGCGCTGGCGCAGCCATGTCGCCAGCGTGGCGCAAGCAAAAGCCCGTGCATCGGGTAAGCGCAATCTTCGCACGGCTGCGACAAATCCAGCCGGAGCATTGCGCGGAACGATGGAGAAATAGGCCTCCACCTCGGCGGCTTCGGCGGTCGAGAGGCGGCGGTTGCCGGCAGCCAATCTGCTGACGGCGGCATTGTCGACGCC
>JAQSCR010000041.1:0-1082 GCA_029945495.1 Pseudolabrys sp.
TCGCCACCTTGACGATGTCGGCGGCATTGGCCGTCACCGTCAACTCGCCGCGCACCACCTCATGGCCGAGCACCGCGCCGGGCAGCGCGGTCTTGATCGTGGCTCCGAGCCTGTCGAGAATGTCTTGCATATGTCGCTTACCGCTCGATCGTACCGGTGCGGCGGATCTTTTTTTGCAGAAGCATCACGCCGTAGAGCAGCGCCTCGGCGGTCGGCGGACAGCCTGGCACGTAGATGTCAACCGGCACGATGCGGTCGCAGCCGCGCACCACCGAATACGAATAATGATAATAGCCGCCGCCATTGGCGCACGAACCCATCGAGATGACGTAGCGCGGCTCCGGCATCTGGTCGTAAACTTTACGCAGCGCCGGGGCCATCTTGTTGGTCAAGGTGCCGGCGACGATCATCACGTCGGACTGGCGCGGGGACGCGCGCGGCGCGAAGCCGAAGCGCTCGGCGTCGTAGCGCGGCATCGACATCTGCATCATTTCGACAGCGCAGCACGCCAGGCCGAACGTCATCCACATCAGCGAGCCGGTGCGCGCCCAGGTGATCAGATCGTCGGCGGCGGCGACGATGAAGCCTTTATCGGCGAGTTCATTGTTGACGCCGACAAAAAAGCTGTCGTCGGCGCCAACCGGCTGGCCGGTGCGCGGATCGAGAATGCCGCGCGGTGCGGGGGCGACCATTGTCATGTGCACCAAGTCCTTGCGCGCAAAACCTTTGGGTTCATCAATCCCATTCGAGAGCGCCCTTCTTCCATTCGTAGATGAAGCCAATGGTCAGAACGCCGAGGAAGATCATCATCGACCAGAAGCCGAAGACGCCGACCTGCTTGAAGGCGACCGCCCAAGGGAACAGGAACGCCACTTCGAGATCGAAGATGATGAAAAGGATGGCGACCAGGTAGAAGCGCACGTCGAATTTCATGCGCGCGTCGTCGAAAGCGTTGAAACCGCATTCGTAGGCCGACAGTTTTTCCGGGTCCGGCTGCTTGAAGGCGACGAGAAAGGGGGCGATCAGCAGCGCCAGCCCGATAACGAGCGCGACCGCGATGAATACCACCAGGGGCAGATAGT
>JAQSCR010000041.1:1092-5230 GCA_029945495.1 Pseudolabrys sp.
TCGGCGACCTCTGCGACAGTCCCGCCCGACCCCGGAAAATACACCCGCCTCGGGCTGCTTCGGCGGCCTTAAGCCGGCGCCGTAGCCCCGCTCAAAACGCCCAAAAACCCAAGACCCCTTTGGGACCAAGACCTTGTTTGGAAACGCTTCAAGGAAAGGAGCGCTTGAGGCTTAGCGCAGCGCACAATGGGTGGCAAGCCAGCTTTCGGGAACCATCCACGAGCATGACGCCAAACGGCCACACTAATTTCGGCGGCATTTGACAGGCGTGCAAGGCCGCCTCGATAGTCGGCATGGTCGCAATCAAGACCGAAAACACGCCGGGGACGGAAGCTCATGACAGTCAGGCGACGAGTCGCAACCATGGTCGCGGCAACCGCTGCGGCGATCGTGCTGGCGGTACCGGTTGCGGCGCAGGAATATCCCTCCCGCGCGGTGAAGATTATCGTCCCGTTCGGCGCCGGCGGCCCGACTGACATATATACGCGCGCCGTCGCCGCGGAACTTCAGAAATCCCTGCATCAGACTTTCGTCATGGAAAACCGGCCGGGCGCCGGCACCACGATCGGCACCGATGCGGTCGCCAAGGCCGCGCCCGATGGCTACACGCTGCTGATGGTGTCGGGGACCCAGACCGTCAACGAGACGCTTTACAGTAAAAAGCCGTACCGGCTGATGCACGACCTGGTGCCGGTGGCGCCGCTCATCGACACCGATCTGGTGCTGGTGGTCAGCCCGTCAGTCCCCGCCAGGACCTTGCAGGAACTGCTGGCGCTGGCACGCGCCAAGCCCGGCGCGCTCAATTACGGCTCGTCGGGACCCGGCTCCAACTATCACATGGCCGGCGAGCTCTTGAAGGACATCAGCGGCATCGACATCCAGCACGTGCCCTACAAGGGCTCGACCGGCATGCGCACCGACATCCTCAGCGGCCAAATCCAGATGCTGTTCGACAGCGTGCCGACCATGGCGCCGATGATCAAACAGGGCCTGGTGCGCGCCATCGGCACCAGCGGCAAAACCCGCTCGCCGATCCTGCCGGACGTGCCGACGCTCGATGAAGCGGGCGCGAAAGGCTTTCAGGCGAGCCTCTGGGTCGGCTTCATGGCGCCGGCCGGCACGCCGCAACCGATCATCGATCTGCTGAACCGGGAAATTTCCAAAGCGGTGACGCAGCCGTCGCTGAAAAAGACCTGGGAAGATCAGGGCGCGACGCCGATCGTGATGACGCAGCCGGAGTTCAAGGCATTCATGACAGCCCAGATCGAAAAATGGGCTAGGATCATCGCGACAAACCACATTGCGCCGATCAACTGACGCGCCGCCTTCTCGACACGGGACACGACGATGAACGAAATGACCAAGCCGGCCGCCGCCATCAAGGGCGAAGAGCACTGGACCACCAGAGACAACGGCGCGGTCAAGCTGTTCCTGTTCGAGAAGTCCGCCGGCGATCCGGCCAAAACCAAAGGCACGGTCCTGTTCGTGCACGGCTCCTCGATGGCCTCGCAACCGACCTTCGATCTGCAGGTGCCAGGACGCCCCTACTCCTCGGCGATGGATTACTTCGCCAGCCTTGGCTACGACTGCTGGTGCGTCGACATGGAGGGCTATGGCCGCTCGACCAAGGACCGCGACAACAACGCCCCCATTTCGCAAGGCGCCGACGATTGCTTCGCCGCCGCCCAATATATCCAGAAGCTGCGCGGCAAGCGGCCGTTCTTGGTCTACGGCATTTCGTCCGGCGCGCTGCGCGCCGCGCTGTTTGCCGAGCGCCACCCGGAAATGGTGGCGCGGCTAGCGCTCGACGCCATGGTGTGGACCGGCGAAGGCTCGCCGACGCTCGCCGAGCGCAAGAAGAAGTTGCCGGACTTCATCAAGATCAACCGCCGGCCGATGAACAAGGCCTTCATCCACTCGGTGTTCGACCGCGACCATCCCGACACCGCCGACCGCAACGTGATCGAGGCTTTCGCCGACGCCGTGGTGGCGCTCGACGATTCTGTGCCGACCGGGACTTATGTCGATATGTGTTCGAAACTGCCGGTGGTCGATCCGGACAAGATCGTGGTGCCGACATTGATCATGCGCGGCCAGCACGACGGCATCGCCGCGATGGAGGACCTGCTGGCGTTTTTTGCCAAACTGCCGAACCCGGACAAGCAGTTCACCGTCATGTCCGGCATCTCGCACGCCAGCTTCCAGCAGAAGAACTACATGATGGTCTATCACATCCTGGCGAGCTTCTTCACGCAGCCGGAGCCGGTGTACAAAGGCTAGTCCTGTCCCGGGCGCAGCGCGTCCAGGCTAGCGAAAACTTCCTTGGCCGCGAACAGGCCGTTGACCGCAGCGGGAAAGCCGGCATAGACGGCCATCTGCATAATGACTTCCGTGATCTCGTCGCGGGATAGGCCTACGTTCAAGCCAGCTTCGATATGCACCCTCAGTTGCGGCGCCGCGTTGCCCAGCGCTGGCCACGCGGCGATGGTCGCAATCTCTCGACCGCGCAGATCGAGGCCCGGCCGGGAATAGATATCGCCGAAGGGAAACTCGATCACGTAGCTGGCAAAATCCGGCGCGATATCCGCGAGCGACGAAACAACGGCTTCGCCAGCCTTGCCGTCGATTTCAGAGAGCACGCGCGTGCCTCGTTCGAGCCGGCTTTCGCCGGCGCGATAATGGCTTGTCATGATCTTTCATCCTCTGTTTTGCGCTGGCGTAGCCAGCGATTTTAGTGTCGAGGACGAGAACACAGGCTTGCAGTTCGGCGACGTGCGCCCTTACGCGCTGACGATGTTGTTCGAGAAGTTCGCGCCGTTCGGTCTCTGTTGCCGGACCGGCTTCCCGAAGCTTCGCATAGCGCCGCATATCCCGGATCGGCATCCCGATCGTTTTAAGACGACCGAGAAACTCGGTCCAGATCAGGATCGATGCGTCGTAGTCACGTTGTCCCGATTGGTCCCGGCGCGCATAGGGAAGCAGCCCAATCCGCTCGTAATATCGGATGGTATGAGCCGACAATCCCGACCGCTTTGCGAGGCCACCGATCTTCATCGTTACCTTTGTCTCGTCACGACGCCCACCAGCCTAGGTGTTAGAGCGCACTCTAAGTCAAGGACAAATCGATTTCGCCGGCTTTGCCTTCTTGCTAGGCGCCGAGTTTATCGGCCAACGCCGCCAAATCCTTCGCGGCGACATCCACCGGCACCGACGGACCGAGTTCGCCCTTCCCCGCCCCATGCTCATTCGGCCGGGCAATATGCCCGGTGCGCAGGCCGCACGCGGCCGCCGCGGCCAGATCGCTCGAATGCGCCGCCACCATCATGCATTGCGACGGCGCCAGATCGAGCGCCGCGCAAGCCGCAAGGTAAACGCCGGGCTTCGGCTTGTAGTCGCCGGCGACCTCGGCGCCGAGGATCGCATCCCATGGCAGATTGTTGCGGCGGGCGAGATCGACCATCAGCGAGATATTGCCGTTTGAGCACGGCGCGATGCGGAATTTGCTTTTCAGGCGCGCCAGCGCCTCCGGCACTTCCGGCCAGGCGTCGAGCCGGTGCCAGGCGAGCGTCAGATTGTGCAGCACATCGTCCGGCAGGCCGGTGACGCCGAAGCGCGGCAGAAAGCGCTCGAGGTTACGCCGGTGCAGGACGTCGAGCTTGCTGAAGGGAATGCGGCCGGAGCGGACCTCCTCCATGCCGGGCTGGTACTCGCCGCGCCAGGCATCGGCGAAGGCCTCCCAGTCCAGCCTGTGGCCGAGCGGCTCAAGGATGGTGCGGGCCTCGCGCCCGATCGACGAGCGCCAATCCACAAGGGTTCCGAAAACGTCGAAAAAGAGCGCCTGGACGGTGGGGATTGGGGTCTTCGAGACCATGACCGACCGCCCCGAAAGGCCCCCAGACGCGCCCCGGAGAGCGCTCTTTGGCGGCTGCCCGCAATCGGGCTAAGTCCTTGAAAAAATGGCGGGAGCGACGGGACTCGAACCCGCGACCTCTGCCGTGACAGGGCAGCGCTCTAACCAACTGAGCTACGCCCCCGCGGGCGTCGGATCGAGTTATAGGCGGCCCCTGCCCAAGTCAAGGCGAACCGGTGGCTTTCCGCCATAATTGCAGAAATGCCTTATTTACCGCGAAGAATCGAT
>JAQSCR010000042.1:0-1485 GCA_029945495.1 Pseudolabrys sp.
GGTGCCGTCGCTGATCGACGTGTTCCGCGGCGCCGACTGGTTCGAGCGCGAGACCTACGATCTCTACGGCGTGCTGTTCACCGGCCATCCCGACATGCGCCGCATCCTCACCGACTACGGCTTCGAAGGGCATCCGCTGCGCAAGGATTTCCCGCTCACCGGCTTCGTCGAGGTCCGCTACGACGACGAGCAGAAGCGCGTCGTTTACGACAAGGTGCGCCTCGCCCAGGAATTCCGCTCGTTCGATTTCCTCTCGCCCTGGGAAGGCACCGACTACGTGCTGCCGGGCGATGAGAAGGCCAAGGAACCGGGGCAGGGCAACAAGCTGACCGGCGAGCCTGAGAAGAAGGTGTCGCCGTAATGGCTGAAACCGCAGTCCGTAACTTCACCATCAATTTCGGCCCGCAGCATCCGGCTGCGCACGGCGTGCTGCGTCTGGTGCTGGAGCTCGACGGCGAAATCGTCGATCGCGTCGATCCGCATATCGGACTGCTGCATCGCGGCACCGAAAAACTGATTGAGCACAAGACCTATCTGCAGGCGGTGCCGTATTTCGACCGGCTCGATTATGTCGCGCCGATGAACCAGGAACACGCGTTCTGCCTGGCGGTCGAGAAGCTCTTGGGCATCCAGGTGCCGAAGCGCGCGCAATATATTCGCGTGCTCTATTCCGAAATCGGCCGCTTGCTCTCTCATTTGCTGAACGTCACCACGCAGGCGATGGACGTCGGCGCGCTGACGCCGCCGCTGTGGGGCTTCGAAGAGCGCGAAAAGCTGATGGTGTTCTACGAGCGCGTTTCCGGCTCGCGCATGCATGCGGCTTACTTCCGGCCGGGCGGCGTGCACCAGGACATGCCGGCGCAGTTGATCGACGACGTCTATAATTTCTGCGATCCGTTCCTGAAAGTCGTCGGCGATCTCGATGCACTGCTGACCGACAACCGCATCTTCAAGCAGCGCAACGTCGACATCGCCGTCGTCAAACTGGAAGACGCCTGGAACTGGGGCTTCTCCGGCGTGATGGTGCGCGGCTCGGGCGCCGCCTGGGATCTGCGCAAGGCGCAGCCTTACGAGTGCTACAACGAACTCGAATTCGATATTCCAGTCGGCAAGAACGGCGACTGCTACGACCGCTATCTCATCCGCATGGAAGAGATGCGCCAGTCGGTGAAGATCATGAAGCAGTGCTGTGACAAACTGCGCTCGCCGGCGGGCCAGGGCTCGGTGTCGGTGATCGACCAGAAGGTCGTGCCGCCGACGCGCGGCGAGATGAAGCGCTCGATGGAAGCGCTGATCCATCACTTCAAGCTTTACACCGAAGGCTTCCACGTGCCGGCTGGCGAAGTCTATGCCGCGGTCGAGGCGCCGAAGGGCGAGTTCGGCGTCTATCTGGTCGCCGACGGCACCAACAAGCCATACAAGTGCAAAATCCGCGCGCCGGGTTTCGCGCATCTGCAAGCGATGGACTGGTTGTGCAAGGGCCAC
>JAQSCR010000042.1:1495-5220 GCA_029945495.1 Pseudolabrys sp.
ATGAGTGTCCGCCGTCTCGCAGCCGCCGAAGTCCAGCCGAAGGAATTTTCCTTCACGGCGGAGAATCTCGACTGGGCCAAGAAGCAGTTGCTGAAGTTTCCGGAAGGCCGTCAGGCGTCCGCCGTCATTCCGCTGATGTGGCGCGCGCAGGAGCAGCATCACGGCTGGCTGCCGGAAGCGGCAATCCGCTATGTCGCCGACATGCTCGGCATGGATTACATCCGCGCGCTCGAAGTGGCGACCTTCTACACGATGTTCCTGCTGCAACCGGTCGGCAAGAAAGCGCATGTCCAGGTCTGCGGCACCACGCCGTGCCGGCTGCGCGGCGCCGACGCGCTGTTCGAGGTTTGCAAGCATCGCATCGCTCACGAGCCGTTCGAAGTGTCGGCCGACGGCAACTTCTCCTGGGAAGAGGTCGAGTGTCTGGGCGCCTGCGTGAATGCGCCGATGGCGCTGGTCTGGAAAGACACTTACGAGGATCTGACGCCGGAGACGTTCGAGAAAATGCTCGACGGCTTTGCCGCCGGCAAGCCGCCGAAGCCCGGCCCGCAGAACGGCCGGCAATTCTCGGCGCCCGAAGGTGGCCCAACGACCCTCAAGTCCGTGAAGGCTAAGTGATGCTCGCTGACAAGGATCGCATCTTCCAGAATCTCTACGGCCTGCAGGACTGGGGCCTGAAGGGTGCACGCGCACGCGGTTCGTGGGACGGCACCAAGGCGATCCTGGAAAAGGGCCGCGACGGCATCATCAATGAAATGAAGGCCTCGGGTCTGCGCGGCCGCGGCGGCGCCGGCTTCCCGACCGGGCTGAAATGGTCGTTCATGCCGAAGGAGATCGGCGAGCGGCCGCATTATCTCGTCGTCAATGCCGACGAATCCGAACCCGGCACTTGCAAGGACCGCGAGATCATGCGGCACGATCCGCATTTGCTGGTTGAAGGCTGCCTGATCGCCGGCTTCGCCATGGGCGCGCATGTCGGCTACATCTATGTGCGCGGCGAATTCATCCGCGAGCGCGAGCATCTGCAGGCGGCGATCGACGAGGCCTATGAGGCCAAACTGATCGGCAAGAACAATGTCAACGGCTGGGACTTCGACCTCTACGTCGCGCACGGCGCCGGCGCCTATATCTGCGGCGAAGAGACCGCGCTCTTGGAAAGCCTCGAGGGCAAGAAGGGCCAGCCGCGGCTGAAGCCGCCGTTCCCGGCCAATGTCGGTCTCTATGGCTGCCCGACAACGGTGAACAATGTGGAGTCGATCGCGGTGGCGCCGGATATCCTGCGGCGCGGCGCGTCGTGGTTCTCAGGCATCGGCACGCCGAACAATGTCGGCACCAAGCTGTTCTGCATTTCCGGCCACGTGAACAAGCCCTGCAACGTCGAAGAGGAAATGGGAATTACCTTCCGCGAATTGATCGACAAGCACTGCGGCGGCATTCGCGGCGGCTGGGACAATCTCAAGGCGGTGATCCCGGGCGGCTCGTCGGTGCGCATGGTGCCGGCGGCGCAGATCATCGACACGCCGATGGACTTCGACAGCCTCGGCAAGCTGCGCTCGGGGCTCGGCACCGCGGCGGTCATCGTCATGGACAAGTCGACCGACCTGATCAAGGCGATTGCGCGGATTTCGTATTTCTACAAGCACGAGAGCTGCGGCCAGTGCACGCCGTGCCGCGAGGGCACCGGCTGGATGTGGCGCGTGCTGACCCGCATGGCGGAAGGCCGCGCGCAAAAGCGCGAGATCGATATGCTTTTGGAAGTCACCAAGCAGATCGAAGGCCACACCATCTGCGCGCTCGGCGATGCGGCGGCCTGGCCGATCCAGGGCCTGATCGCGCATTTCCGGCACGAGATCGAAGAACGCATCGACGCCTATTCACGCAACGCGGATCCGCACGGCGTGCGCGATCCGATTCCGGTGGCGGCTGAATGAGCTATGAGAACAAGAATCTGCGCTGTCGCAACTGCCGGTTCTGGTGGCCGATATCGGACGGCCTGCCGCTCGAGCATTTGCGCGAGCATGCCACGCGCGGCCAGTGCCGCCGCCATGCCCCGCCGCCGGTCTCGTCCGAGCAGGAATGGGCTATCGTCCAGAAGACCGACTGGTGCGGGGAGCATTCGCATGTCGAAATGTAACGCACGGACAGCGGAGGGGGCGGCATGAAGATTCATGGCGAGAAGCACCGGCTGGCGATTACGAATAGCGATATTTCCGGCTCGCTGTTCGACGACGTGAACCTGTCCGGCTCGACGTTCGAGAACGTCAACATGTCCGGCGGCAAGTATCACAACATCAATCTTTCGGGCTGCTCGTTCGACGACCTCAATATGTCCGGCTGGACGGTACACAACGTTAATCTGTCGGGCCTGCGCATCGACCAGGCGAACCTTGCCGGTGCTTCGATCGTCAATGGCCGGTTGTCGGGCATGACCATCGACGGCATTGAGGTCACCGAATTGCTGTCGTGCTGGCACGAACATCACCCGGTCGCGGAGAGCAAATCCGCATGACCGGCAGCGCCCGCCATCTCGCCCAGTTCAACGTCGCGCCGATCAAGTATCCGCTCGACGATCCGCGCATGGCGGAGTTCGTCGACAATGTCGCGCGCGTGAATGCGCTGGCCGATGGGATCGACGGCTTCGTCTGGCGGCTCGCCGACGACAGCGGCAATGCGATGGGCATGCAGGTTTACGGCGATCCGCGCATCCTGCCGAACCTGACGGTGTGGGAAAACATCGAGGCGCTCGAGCGCTTCGTCTGGAAGACCGTGCACAGCCGGTTCTACGGCCGGCGCGCCGAATGGTTCGAACATACCGACACGCCCTTGGTGCTGTGGCACGTCGCCGCCGGCCATAAACCCGCCATGGCGGAAGGCGTCGAGCGGCTCGAGCATCTCAAGGCGCACGGGCCGAGCGACTATGTCTTCGGCTGGAGCGACATTCCGCAAGCCCATCATTGGAAGGCGGCGCGCTGTGGCGCGACGCAATCGAACGAACACGCGGCAAGGCTGAACTAAATGACAAAAGTCATCATCGACGGTCAGGAAATCGAAGTAGCGCCAGAGTTGACGCTGCTGCAGGCCTGCGAGCAGGCGGGCGCGGAAATCCCGCGCTTCTGTTTCCACGAGCGGCTGTCGATCGCCGGCAATTGCCGCATGTGCCTGATCGAAGTCAAAGGGGGACCGCCGAAGCCGGTCGCCTCCTGCGCCATGAATGTGCGCGACCTGCGGCCGGGACCGAAAGGCGAGCCGCCGGAGATGTTCACCAAGTCGCCGATGGTGAAGAAGGCGCGCGAAGGTGTGATGGAATTCCTGCTGATCAACCATCCGCTCGACTGCCCGATCTGCGATCAGGGCGGCGAGTGCGATCTACAGGATCAGGCGATGGCGTACGGCGTCGATCACACGCGCTTTGCGGAGAACAAGCGCGCGGTCGAGGACAAATATATCGGGGCGCTGGTCAAGACGTCGATGAACCGCTGCATCCAATGCACGCGCTGCATCCGCTTCTCGGCCGAAGTCGCCGGCGTCGCCGAGCTCGGCGCCACCGGGCGCGGCGAGGATATGGAAATCACCACCTATCTGGAAAAGGCGATGACCTCCGAGTTGCAGTCGAACGTCGTCGACCTGTGCCCGGTCGGCGCGCTGACCTCGAAGCCTTACGCCTTCGCGGCGCGGCCATGGGAGTTGACCAAGACGCAGTCGGTCGACGTCATGGATGCGCTCGG
>JAQSCR010000043.1 GCA_029945495.1 Pseudolabrys sp.
AGTTGCCGGTGCGGTGGCCGGCGCGGTAGGCGGCGACCTCCTGATCGACACGATTGCCCACCACCATGTCGAGCCGATCGGTCAACAGCCGGTCGATCATGCGCCGCGCGCTCGGCGCGTCGTAGGTCGCATCGCCGTCGACCACCACGTAGATATCGGCCTCGACGTCGGAGAACATGCGCCGGACCACAAAGCCCTTGCCCTGGCGGCGTTCGTGGAACACCTCGGCGCCGGCGGCGCGCGCCGCGGCGGCGGTATTGTCGGTCGAATTGTTGTCGAAGACGAAGACGGTTGCTTCCGGCAAAGCGGCCCGAAAGTCTTTCACCACCTTGGCGACGGCGACTTCCTCGTTGTAGCAAGGGATCAGCACGGCAATCTTGTTGCGACCGCGCTCGCTCAGGTCGGCCGCCGCCGCCGCGTGTGTCACGCTTCTATCCAATCGGTTCCCCTCGCCCAGATCCCGCGCAGCCAATCCCCGCCCGGCCAAATTCCACTCACCCTTTGGTTGCGGCATTGGGCCGCCATTGCTGATACACCAAGTCACTTCCTGTTAGTAAGTGACTTGCCCGCTCAGCATAGCGTTTCTATGCTCGATTTGTCCCTTAGGCTTGAGGAGAGGCGTTTTGGCCGTTGTCGTTCCCTTTGAAAGTCCGCACCCCGCCTCGATCGAGCGGCTGACCCGGCTGGTCGCGCCGGATATGGAGCGCGTCAATAACGCGATTCTGGCGCGCACCGGTTCCGAGGTCACCATGATCCCGGAAGTGGCCAACCATCTGATCTCGTCCGGCGGCAAGCGGCTGCGGCCGATGCTGACCTTGGCGATGGCGCGGCTGTCCGGATACGCCGGCGACGGCCACATCAAGCTGTCGGCGGCGGTGGAATTCATGCATACCGCGACGCTGCTGCATGACGACGTCGTCGACCAGAGCGACATGCGGCGCGGCAAGCAGGCCGCCCGCATGCTGTGGGGCAACGAGGCGAGCGTGCTGGTCGGCGACTTCCTGCTCGGCCAGGCCTTCAAGATGATGGTCGAAGTCGGCAGCCTGCAAGCGCTCGATATTTTGTCCTCGGCCGCCGCGGTGATCGCCGAGGGCGAGGTCATGCAATTGGGCGCCGCCAAGAACACCGCCACCAACGAGGACGAATACCTGGCGGTGATCCGTGCCAAGACCGCCGAGCTGTTCGCCGCCGCCTGCGAAGTCGGCCCGGTGCTGGCCGGCAAGGACAAGTCGGAAATCGCCGCCTGCCGCTCCTATGGCATGAATCTCGGCATCGCCTTCCAGCTGGTCGACGATGCGCTCGACTACGGCGGCAAGTCGGCCAAGCTCGGCAAGAATGTCGGCGACGATTTCCGCGAGGGCAAGATCACGCTGCCGGTGGTGCTGTCGTTCCGGCGCGGCTCGGATTCAGAGCGCGCGTTCTGGAATCGCACGCTCGGCAAGGGCGAAGTGAATGACGGCGACCTCGACACGGCGATGGGCCTGATGAGCAAGCATCACGCCATCGAGGATACGGTCGGCCGCGCCCGCCACTACGGCGCGATCGCCACCGACGCGCTGGCGCTGGTGCCGGCGTCCGAGATCAAGACCGCGCTGGAAGAAACCGTGGCGTTCTGCATCGCGCGCGCGCATTGAGTTTCGCGGAGGCGCGGCCGATCCGCTCAGCGGCTGCCGTAGGTGTAACCGGTGTCCGGGACGCGCAGGAGCTGGCTGCGGATATTGATGTCGGGATCCTGACCGATATATTGGCCGCCATCGTAAACCGCCGGCGCGCAGCCATTGGGCTGCGGCGGGCCGCCGAAAAACAGTTTATTCCAGGAAAATTGCGTGGGTTGATCGACACAGACCGGCTTGGTCTTGTGCCGGGGACGCGCTGAGGCTGGATCGGCGGCGATCAGGCCCAATCCGGCGATGCCCAAACCTGCGATGCCGATGCCTGCGAGTACCAGCCAGCGCATAGTCATGTCGATCTCTCCGTTGCGTCGTCCGGAACCATTACGCTCAAAGGCGGCGATTTCAAGAGCGGCCGCCGAAAACGGCCGGCGCGACCCACCAGTCCTTATGCGCCTCAGCGAGACGCCGGGCCGCGGCAGCAGCTTCGGCCTCGCTGGCAAACAGCGCGAAGCAGGTCGAGCCGGAGCCCGACATGCGCGCCAAAAGCACGCCGGGCTGCGCGCCTAAAGCATCGAGCACATCTTTGACCACCGGCGCACAGGCAATCGCCGCATCGGTGAGGTCGTTGCCGTGGGCTTTGAGATGTTCGATCAGCGCGCTGTGCTCGCGCGGCACCGCCTGTGGCGCCAGCGCCGGCGACTGCGCGCGGACCTGATGGGCGGCGAACACGTCGCGCGTCGCCAGCGGTACGCCCGGATTGACCAGCACCGCGTTGAGCGGCGGCAGATCGAGAGGCGGCGACAGCCGCTCGCCGACGCCGGTCATGACGCAGGCGCGCGATGTCAGACACACCGGCACGTCGGCGCCGGTGCGCAAGGCTGCCAGCATCAGCCGCGCATCGTCGATCGAAATATCGTTGGCACGCGCGAGTAACCGCAAGGCGGCCGCCGCGTCGGCCGAACCGCCGCCGATGCCGGCCGCTACCGGCAGACGTTTGTCGAGGATAAAGCGCCCACCCTTGAGCCCGACAACGCACTCGGCGAGCGCGCGCTGCGCTTTCAGCACCAGATTGTCGGCCAGTTGGCCGCAGGCCGCGGCATAACGGCCGCTGACGCTAAGCGTCGTGTCGCCGGCGGGCTCGAACGTGAGCGTGTCGGCAAGATCGGCGAAGATCACCAGGCTTTCGAGATCGTGATAGCCGTCGGCGCGGCGGCCGAGCACGCGTAAAGTCAGGTTGATCTTGGCGTGGGCGGATTCGATCAAAGGTGCATCCAAGTCCTTGTCCCGGGCGCAGCGCAGCGTGAAACGATGCGCTGCAGAACCGGGACCTTAGCGAGCTCAGTGTCTGGAACGGCCCCGGCTCGGCGTCGCACCACTTCGCCATAGCGCGTCAACGCGCTTATGGCTCGTGCTGCGCCGCGTCCGGGGCAGGCTAACTCAGCCGCCGTTGGGCTTTGCTGCCGGCTTCTCGCCGGCCTTGGCCTGCGAGGTGGTGTCTTCCGGCAGGCCCTTTTCGATCTTTTCCAGAATCTTCGGCAGTTCCTCGGCGTCCGGCTTGAGATCGCGCGCATGCGCCCACTGGAACTTGGCTTCCAGCGTGCGCCCGACCCGCCAATAGGCATCGCCGAGATGATCGTTGATGGTCGGATCTTCCGGCTTGAGGCCGATAGCACGCTCGAGCTGCTCGGTGGCGTCGGCGTAATTGCCAAGCCGATAGTAGGCCCAACCGAGCGAATCGACGATATAACCATCGTCTGGGCGCTGCTGCACGGCCTTCTTGATCATCGCCATGCCGTCGTCGAGATTCATGCCCTGGTCGATCCACGAATAGCCGAGATAGTTCAGAACGTGCGGCTGGTCGGGGAACAGGCCGAGCGCCATTTTCAGGTCGGCTTCCGCCTTCGCCCATTGCTTCGAGCGCTCGTAACAGATGCCGCGGAAATAGTAGCTAACCCAGTTCGATTTATCGGGCTTCGGGTTGAGCGCGATGCCCTTGCTGTAGACGTCGGCGCATTCGGCGAACTTCTTGTGACCGCGCAGCACATTGCCGAGCGCCATGATGGCTTCGCTGTCTTTCGGATCATGCGCGATGATGGCGGCGAGCTGTTTTTCCGCCTCCTCGCCGCGCTCGAGCGCGTCGAGATCGGACGCCATCTGAATCGCGGCATTGCGGTGTAGCGGCGACGCGGCGGGAATGCGCTCATAGATGCCGATCGCCATTTCCGGCTTCTTCAGCGACTCGTAGAGGTCGGCGAGCGACAGCAGCGCCAGCGCATGATTGGGCGCGAGATGCAGCGACAGCTGCAGATAGACCAGGCCGAGATCCTCGCCGCCGCGGCGGCCGAGCGAGGCGCCGAGGCCGTACAGCGCCTCGGCGGCGCCGGCCTGAACATTGGCAACCAGCGTCGGCAGTTTTTCGCCGGCCTTGAGCTTGTCGATCGCCTGCGTCACCAGCGGATGACGCGGCAGCACCTTGTCGAAGGCTTCGAACACCGCGAGCGCTTCCGCCGCCGGACGATTGCGCGACAGCCAGCTGCCATAGGCTTCGACCACCCGCAGCGCCGACGAGTCGAGCTTGTAGGCACGCTCGAAGCGCTTGCCGGCTTCCACCTTGTTGCCGGCGAGCTCATAGATCATGCCGGCGTGCAGGTCCTTGAAGATCGCGTACCAGTCCGGACCGGTCAGCCGGTCGATCGCCGCGATCGCGCCCTTGCTGTCGCCTGAGCCGGTGAGGCTCCACGCGGTGAGCAAGGTCGCAGTCAGATCGGTGATCGGGCCGCGGATCGATTGCGCCAGGTCCTTGCGGGCGGCGGCGTATTTGGACTGCTTGATGCCGTTAACGCCGAGCACCAGGCGGGCGACGCGGTCGGACTTGTCGGCCTGCGCCACCGTCTCGGCCATCTTCACCGCTTCGTCGATATTGCCGCCGACCAAATATGACAAAAAGGCGCGGTCGAGCAGTTCGCTGTTCCTGGGATCGCGCTTGAGCGCGGCCCGGTAATAGGCCGCGGCGGCAATGGCGTCGCGTTGCTGGCCGGCATGGCGGGCGGCGAGATAGCTGCCCGACGCGGTCAGGCCGGACAGCTCCAGCGCGGTCGGTCCGCGTTCGCCGGCCGCCTGGGCGGCGGCCAAAGCCGGGGCGACGGCTAAAAAAGCGGCAACCGCAGTGCCGGCGGCGCTACGCCGGAACAGATACGAAAAAGTCACTGGCGATGCTCCAATGAAGCGGTGGCGCGAATGTCGCGCGAACCGCCAAGGTTTGCGGCAGAATGGCCTTTTTGCGCCGCCCCCGCAAGAACGGCGGTCGCGGACGCCGTCGGCACAGCTTGAAAACCCAGATGTGTCAGCATCGTGGCCGACGCAAGCGCCCCGCCATCACATGTTGGAATAGTTCGGTCCGCCGGAGCCTTCCGGCGGCACCCAGGTGATGTTCTGATTCGGGTCCTTGATGTCGCAGGTTTTGCAGTGGACGCAATTCTGCGCGTTGATGACGAACTTGGGCGCGCCGCCCTCCTCAACCCACTCGTAGACGCCGGCCGGGCAATAGCGCGTCGAGGGACCGGCATAGATGTCGTGCTCCGAGCGCTTCTGCAGGTCCATGT
>JAQSCR010000044.1:0-4211 GCA_029945495.1 Pseudolabrys sp.
GCGTGACCGAACCGTGCTCCTTGAGCTGCGTGATGACGGTCTTCACAGTGTCGGAAGGAATCGCGAAAGCGATACCGACCGAACCGCCCGACGGCGAGAAGATCGCCGTGTTGACGCCGATCACATTGCCTTCGGTGTCGAAGGTCGGCCCGCCGGAATTGCCCTTGTTCACCGGCGCGTCGATCTGGATGAAGTCGTCGTAGGCGCTGGCGCCGATGTCGCGGCCGCGGGCGGAAACGATGCCGGCGGTCACGGTGCCACCGAGACCGAACGGATTGCCGACCGCGATCACCCAATCGCCAATGCGTGGCGGCGCGTCGGCAAGCTTCACATAGGGGAACGAGCCGCCCTCGACCTTGATCAAGGCCAGATCGGTGCGCGGATCGGTACCGATGACCTTGGCGGTGTGAACCTTGCCGTCGTCGGTAGTGACCTCGACGCTCTCGGCCTTTTCGACGACGTGATTGTTGGTCACCGCGTAACCATCGGCCGAGATGAAGAAGCCCGAGCCCTGGCCGGTGATGATGTTGCGGCCGCCGCGCGGCCCCTGCTGCGGCATTCCGCCGGGGCCGTTTTCGCCGTTCGGCATGCCGAAGCGGCGGAAGAATTCACGCAGTTGCGGCGGAACATTCTCCATGTTTTCGCCGCCGAGGCCGGTGGTCTGCGCGCCGCCGTCGACCTTGACGCGTACCGACATCACCGCCGGCTTCACCTTGGCAACAATATCGGCGAAGCCGACCGGCGCCGGCAGCTTGTGCGCCTGCTCGGTCAGATTCTGCGCCAGCGCGCCGGGATAACCGCCGGTCAGATTGAGGCCGGGGGCGACGACCAGCGCCGCGGCGCCGAGACCGGCGATAGTGGTGGCAAGCAACGCCAGGCGGCGCGCGGAAAGCAGGCGCGACTTCTTCGGCGGATTGGGAGCGGGGAATACGCTCGGGTTCATCGGAAATCTCCATCTCAATTCGTGGGGCGCGCATACGCGCCGTTTCGAACGTTAAGATGGGGGGATGAGCCTTACAGCGTCCTGTCGAGGGGATTAAACTTCGGTAAGGTGGGAAAACTATTTCTATCGGAAATTCTGTAAATTATTGAATAGCTTGGCCCCCGTTTACTCGACCAGCTTGCGCATCCGGCGCTGTTCGTCGCTGCTCAGCGCGGCCGGTTCCAGCACCATCGCCTTGCGGCGGCGCGCCATTGCCAACAGCGTGACAATGCCGCCCAGCAAGACCAGAGGCGGCAAGCCCCACAGCAGCAGCGTCGAGATTTCCAGCGGCGGTTTCAGCAGCACGAACGCGCCGTAACGCGACACCAGGAAGTCGAGCACCTGCCGGTCGCTGTCGCCTTTTTTGAGCCGCTCGCGCACCAGCAGGCGCAGGTCCTTGGCCAATGGCGCGTCGGAATCGTCGATCGACTGGTTCTGGCAGACCATGCAGCGCAGCTCTTGCGACAGCACGCGGGCGCGGTGCTCCAACACCGGGTCTTTCAGGATTTCATCGGGCGTCACCGCAAAGCCTGGCTGCGGCAGCAACAGCACGCCGAGCAATGCCAAGAGTCCGATAATCAGCGCGATGATGCGCATGATGCCCTACTCCGCCGGCTGCAGCGTAGACGGCTTGCTCGCGGTCTTTTTCGCCGGTTTGGGCGCGCCGACGCGCAAGCGCCGGTCGGACAAAGACAGCGCCGCGCCAAACGCCATCACCACGCAGCCAAGCCAGATCAGCAGCACCAGCGGCTTGAAGTAAACTCGGACCGCGACCGAGCCGTCTTCATTGACGTCGCCGAGCGACAGATACAATTGGCTGAAGCCGCGCGTCAGCAACGCCGCTTCGCTCGTCGTCGAATTACGGGCGCCGAAACTGCGCTTCGACGGCTCCATGACGCCGATGGCGGCGCCGCCGCTGCGCGCGGTGAACTTCGCCGCCAGTTCGCGGAAGTTCGGACCGCTCCGCTGCACCATGCCATCGAAGCTGAGATTGTAACCGGACAACGCGACGGTGCCGCCCTGCTTGAGCGCAACAATACGCTCCTCGCCCCAGGTGCTGGCGCAGACGATGCCGAGCAACGTCACCGCCATGCCGAAATGCGCGACCGCGGTGCCCCAGGCCGAGCGCGGCAGGCCGCCGGCACGCGAACGCACGCTGGCCAGCGGCAGCCGGAACAATCCGGTGCGCTCGACCAGATCGACGAGAGAACCCGCCATCACATAGAACGCCAGGCCGATGCCGAAGGGCGCCAGCACCGAACCCATGCCCATCGCGGCGAAGCTCACGGCAATCGCGACGATGCCGATGCCGAAGGCGGCCATCAGGCGCTGCGCCACGCCGAGCACGTCTCCCCGTTTCCACGCCAGCAACGGCCCGAACGGCATGGCGAACAGCAGCGGAATGAAGAGCGGCGCGAAGGTGAGATTAAAGAACGGCGCGCCGACCGAGATCTTTTCGCCGGTGAGCGCCTCCAGCGCCAATGGATACAACGTGCCGACGAACACCGTCAGGCAGGCCGTGGTCAGGAACAGATTGTTGAACACCAGCGCGCCTTCGCGCGACACTGGCGCGAACAGGCCGCCCTGCTTCAAGAGCGGCGCGCGCCAGGCGAACAAGGTGAGCCCGCCGCCGATGAACAGCACCAGAATGCCGAGGATGAACACGCCGCGCGCGGGATCGCTGGCGAAGGTATGCACCGAGGTGAGCACGCCGGAGCGCACCAGGAAGGTGCCGATCAGCGACAGCGAGAAAGCAAGAATCGCCAGCAACAGCGTCCAGATTTTCAGCGCGTTGCGCTTTTCCATCACCACGGCGGAATGCAAGAGCGCGGTGCCGGCCAGCCACGGCATCAGCGAGGCATTCTCTACCGGATCCCAGAACCAGAAACCGCCCCAGCCGAGTTCGTAGTAGGCCCAGTACGAACCCATGGCGATACCGACGGTGAGAAACATCCAGGCGGCGAGCGTCCACGGCCGCACCCAGCGCGCCCAGGCGGCGTCGATGCGGCCTTCAATCAGCGCGGCAATCGCAAACGAGAAGGCGATCGAGAAGCCGACATAGCCGAGGTACAAAAGCGGCGGATGCACCGCGAGACCGATGTCCTGCAGGATCGGATTGAGATCGCGGCCCTCGAACGGCGGCTGCGCCAGCCTCAGAAACGGGTTCGAAGTCAGCAGGATGAACAGATAAAACGAACAGGCGATCCAGGCCTGCACCGCCAGCACATTGGCCTTCAACGTCGCCGGCAGATTGCCGCCGAACGCCGCCACTGCCGCGCCGAACATCGCCAGGATCAACACCCACAGCAGCATCGAGCCTTCGTGATTGCCCCAGACGCTGGTGAATTTGTAGATCAGCGGCATCATTGAATGCGAATTTTCATACACCGTCGCCAGCGAGAAATCCGAGGTGACGTAGCATTCGGTCAAAGTCGCGAACGAGATCGCAACGAAAAGGAATTGCATCAGCGCGGTCGAGGTGGCGAGTTGCATCAGCGCGGTGTCGCGGCGCCGCGCGCCAATCAATGGCGCGACCGACTGCACCAGGCCCAAAGCCAGCGCCAGCACCAGGGCGTAATGTCCGAGTTCCGGAATCATTGCGGCTTGCCTCCGGAACTAGGCGACGCGCCGGCGGCGATGCCTTTCATGGCACCTTCATTGCCAGCCGCGCCGGCGCCTTCCTGCCAACGTCCGTCTTTCTTCAGCGCGTCGACCACTTCCTTGGGCATGTACCGCTCGTCGTGTTTGGCCAGCACGCTGTCGGCGACGACCGAGCCGTCCGGCTGGATCTTGCCTTCCGCCACCACGCCCTGCCCCTCGCGAAACAGGTCGGGCACGATGCCTTGATAGCGCACCGCGACGTCATGCGCGCCGTCGGTCACTTCGAATTGAACGCGCAGATCGTCGCCGCGTTTCAGGCTGCCGGTCTTGACCAGACCGCCGATCCGGATGCGAGCGCCTGGAGAGATATGTTTCTCCACAATATCGGTCGGCGAATTGAAGAACACGATCGAATCCTTGAGCGCGCTCAACACGAGCACCGCCGCCAGCGCCAAAACGCCGAGGCTGCCGCCGATCAGAATCAAACGTCGTTGCTTGCGCGTCACCCTTCTAATCCCATGCTTTTGATCAAGTCGTCGATCTGGCGCAGTTTGTCCGGATCGCTGGCCAGCGCCCGTTTGGCGTCGGTGGCGGCGGCCGCCGCCTTGTCGCGCTCCCCGAGCACCAT
>JAQSCR010000044.1:4221-5185 GCA_029945495.1 Pseudolabrys sp.
GCGCAACCGGCGCTGCCACCCTTCGAGATCGTTGCCGTCTTGTTTGAGCTTGTCGGCGAGGCGCGCCACCATGCCGCGGATCATGTCGCCGCGGTCTTTCTCGCTCATGGTGCCGGCGGCCGCAACATCGGCTGCGCTCGGCCCGGCGCTGCCGGCAATCGGCGGCACAACTGCTGCCGGCGGCGTGCCGCCAACGCGCGTCAGCGCTTCACGCACCATAGGCGCCCAGGCCGCGTCCGGCGGCGCAACTTTCAGCATGCCGGTCCAGATACCCGCGGCCTTCGCCTTGTCGCCGTCCTGCTCGGCGGCGATGCCGGTATAGTATGTCGATTTGAGATCGTTGGGGTCGAGGGCGAGCGCACGTTCGAACGCCGCCTTGGCCTCGACGGTGATGACGCCATTGGCCGCCGCCGCCAGCGCCTCGCCGAGATCGGCTTGCCGGTCGGCACTCTCGCCGGAGAGCGCCAGCAGTCGCCGGCGTGCATTCACCGCATCGGCAAAACGGCCGAGCCGCATATAGACCGGAGCCACCACCGCGTAGCCGCGCGCGTCATCGGGATTGTGTTCGAGGTGGGCTTCGACTTGGCTGACGAGATCCTGGATCGAGCGGTCCTGCCGCACGGTGCGCGCCCGCTCGGCCAGCGGCTGGCCCGGCATTTGCGGCGAGCCGAGCGCGAGATAGAGCGCGGTCGCGCCCACCGGCAACAGCACCAGCCCGGCAATGGCGGTGACGCGCCGGCGCCAGAGCGGCGAACGATCGCTGATGGATTTTTCCGCCTCGGCGGCATCGTCGGCGGCGATCAGCCGGCGCGACACCTCGACCTTGGCCGCCTCCGCCTCGCCTTCGCCGATCAGCCCGGAGGCGCGGTCGCGGGCGATTTCATCGAGCTGGGCGCGATAGACCGCGACGTCGCGGCCGCCGGGCGCGGCGCTGCGCCGGCCAAGCCAGACACGATTGCGTGCA
>JAQSCR010000045.1 GCA_029945495.1 Pseudolabrys sp.
CGACATCAGCCTGTCCGGCTCCGGCCTCATCAACGGCAACCATCTCGCCACCAAGCTGACCGAGGCGCTGACCGACGACCGCATCGAAGATCTGCCGCTGCGCTTCGCCGCCATCGCCACCGAATTCAACACCGGCCACGAAATCTGGCTGACGCGCGGCCGGCTCGCCGATGCCTTGCGCGCATCCTACTCGCTGCCCGGCATCTTCCCGCCGGTCAAGATCGGCGGCCGCTGGCTGGTCGATGGCGCTTTGGTCAATCCGGTGCCGGTATCGGCGGCGCGCGCGCTCGGCGCCCGGCTGGTGATCGCGGTCAATCTCAACGCCGATCTGTTCGGGCGCGGCACCATCATTGCCGATCATGGTTCCGATCAGGACGACGACAACGAAGCGGCCGAACTGACCAAGCCGCACGGCATGCTCGGCATGTTCAGCAGCGAACATTCGTTGCGCCGCCAGGTCTTCGGCTCGCGCGGCCGGCCCGGCATTCCGACCGTCATGGTCGAAGCGTTCAACGTCATGCAGGACCGCATCACCCGCGCGCGACTAGCCGGCGATCCGCCGGACGTGCTGGTGACGCCGCGCCTGGGCAAGATCGGCTGGTTCGACTTCCACCGCGGCGCCGACGCTATCGCGCTCGGCGTCGAAGCCGCGGAAAAATCCATGGAAAGCATTACCGAAGCGATCGCCGGTCTGTCGCAGCCTTACACGAACGGCGATACGAAATAATCACGCCGCAAAGGTCAAGCCGCGCGAAAGATCACGCTGTGCGAATGTAATCGCGCAACGCGTCGGCGTCGTGTTCGACTTCCTCGACGCGCTGCTTGACCACGTCGCCGATCGACACCAGGCCGATCAGTTCGCCGTCGCGCAGCACCGGCATGTGGCGGAATTTTCCGGCCGTCATGCGCTCCATGATGTCGGCGATCGAATCGTTCTCGCCGCAGGTCGTGACTTTGCGCGTCATCGCCTGGCCGACCGAGATGGCAAGCGCATCGGCGCCCTGCTCGGCGACGGCGCGCACGATATCGCGTTCCGATAAAATCCCAGCGAGACGCCCGCCGGCGCCACGAATGACGACCACGCCGATACGATGTGTGCTCAACAGTCTTGCCGCCGCCGCGAGATCCGCGGTCGGCTCGATGCTAATGATGTCGCCGCCCTTTGCGGCCAGGATCGTTTTCACGTTCATGGCAGTCTCCCTTGCGCAGGACCGAAATGGCCATGCGCGATCGAGATATGAGCCGGTTTAGTGAGGTGAGCGCGTGAGTCCGGCTCCGATACAACGATCCTGCCGCGCATCCGGTTCCGTCAAGTACAATTGTGCAAAACTTACGCTGCAGCGCGGTATCGCGTAGCGAACGTCAATTCCGCTCCACTAGTGCAATGTCCGGCCGTCCTGGTCAGCGCGCGGAGCGCGAGGCTTCGGATCGAACCAGGAAAACAGCAACAGACCGGCGAGAAAGCCGCCGATATGCGCCTGCCACGCGACGATTTCACCGTCGCCGGTAATCGCCTGCGAGCCCAGCCCGAACAACAGGTTGATACCGAACCAGACCCCGAGAAACAGCAGCACGCGCGGATCGCTCAGCACGCCGATGAGCGGAATCGCCGGCACCCGGAAGGCCGCGTCGTCGTCGCTGCCCAGCGCGCCGAGCGGGCCGCCGCGCTGGAAGACGAAGCGCATCGCCGCCGCCATCGCGCCCGAGATCGAGGCCGATGCGCCAATCATCGGCGCCTGCGAGCCGGCATTGGTCAGCAAATGCATCGCCGCGCCCGCCGCCGCCGTCGCGGCAAAGAACGCCAGAAACCGCAGCGTGCCGAAGCGGCGCGCCAGCGCGCTGCCAAAGGCCAGCAGCCACACCGCGTTGACGGTGAGATGCATCCAGCTGCCGTGCAGCAGCGAATAGGAGACGAAAGTCCAGATCTCGGCGCCGGTGCCGCCCGGCAACAGCGGGCCGAGCACACCCGAGGCATCGTAGCGCGCCGGGATGAAAGCGAAATAAAGCAGGACCTGAATGTCCTGATCCTCGCTCAGCAGAAATGTGCGCGCGCCATGAATGAGCGCCAGCACCGCCAACGTCGCAACGATGACGGCGGGGATATTAAACAGCGGTTCGCGTTTCACGGGCACTTTCCGGTGGCGGGGCCAGGTCACGCCCCTGCCCGCCTCATCGCGAGGCGTGCGAGCCGTGGTTAAAAGTATGACAGAGGATGAGCCTAAAAAAAAGGAGGGCTCTCGCCCTCCCTCGACCTGCGTTGCGAGGTGACTACGGCCCCGCTGTAGAGGCAGCGCATCTCCCCGATTGCCACGCAGTTCAACTCAGTTTCGGCATCGCGTTGCAAGCAACCGATGCCGGTGTGTGGATCGCTTGTTCATAGGTTCGCATGAGGGTATCGCCAATGCGATTGCGATCTTAACGCTAACCGGCGCTGGTGCCGCCGCGCGCTCGCGCCCGGCACGCCGCCTGCTCACCTGGATACGTCGCGGCGAAAAGCCGGCGCCTCTGTCCCGAACGGGGACAGATGGAACGCCGGCACCGTCTCGCGACGGAACAGGTGGCGCACCATGAAACATGCATCGACCAGGGCACTGTTTAACTACTGGAACAAGCAGCGCGGCGCCCGTCCGGCGCCCGAGCGCGTCGACATCGATCCGATCGGCCTTCGCCGCGAACTCGGCGACGTCTTCATGCTGGCGGCCGATTTCACCGGTCACTTGCGATTCCGCCTCGCCGGCACCCGCGTCTGCGCGCTGTTCGTGCGCGAGATCAAGGGCGAGTCCTTTGCCGCGCTGTGGGACGAGGCCAGCCGCAAGGCCGTCGACGACCTGGTCGCGGTCGTCACCAACGAACGCATCGGCGCGGTCGCCGGTCTGACCGGCCGCACCGCCGATGGCGCCGAGATCGATCTGGAAATGATCCTGCTGCCGCTCGCCCATAGCGGCCACGCCCGCATCCGTGCGATCGGCGCGCTGGCCCCTCTGGTGCCGCCGTATTGGCTGGGCGAAAAGCCGCTTGTCGCGCTTCGCCTCGGCGCGCTGCGCCATTTCGGGCCGGACAGCGATCGTCTCGAGGGACGCGGTTTCACGTTGGCGCCATCGCAACAGCCGGGCCTCATGCGCGAGCCGCAGGAAATCCTGCCGGCGCCAAGTGGCCTGCCCGGGCCAAGTGGCAGCCGCGTGCGGCACGGTTTCCTGGTCTACAGCGGCGGCCGCGAGACGCCGTCGGGCGACAAAACCGGCTAACGGACCATTAATCTTACGCCCATAGGCTCGCGGCTACCGGGACAATTGCGCCCGAAAGAGCCAACGCGCCTATGGCCATGCCACTGATCAAGCCGAAATTCCTGCCGCTGGCCGAAGAGCGCCGGCGGCATCAGCGCGTCAAGGTCAATCTGCTCGGCCGCTACATGCTGGCCGACTACCGCGAGTTTCCCTGCCAGGTGATCGATATGTCGCCCGGCGGCATGGCCATGGTGGCGCCGGTTGCCGGCGTTCCCGGCGAACGGGTGATCGCCTATGTCGACCATCTCGGCCGGCTGGAAGGCAAGATCGCCCGGCTCATCGACAACGGCTTCGCCATGAGCATTGCGGCGACCTCGCGCAAGCGCGACAAGCTCGCGGCCCAGCTCACCTGGCTCGCCAACCGCCAGATCCTCAATTTGCCGGAAGACCGCCGCCACGGCCGTTTCGTGCCGCGCAATACGTCGGCGCGTCTGATCCTGCAGAACGGCACCAACGTCACCTGCCGCGTCATCGACTTGTCGGCCTCGGGCGCCGCCGTCGCGATCGCGCCCGACCTGCTGCCGCCGGTCGGCGCCGCCGTCACCATCGGCAAGACCGCGGGCCGCGTGGTGCGCCATATCGAACATGGCTTCGCCATCGAGTTCCAGCGCCTGCAGCACCCCGACTTCATCGAAGACAACGTCACCGGCGAATAACGTCCGGCCGCGGCTTCCGCGCGCCGCCTTTCGCCTTTATCCCGCCTGCCATCCGACGCAAGTCCTTCGCCGCGTGCGCGCGTTTGCGCCCTAGCGTTAGCGGACGAATATCCAACTCCTTAAAATTGCGCGTTTCGCCGCGGCTGCAATCGCCCGGCTTTGGCCGCTGTCGCGGCCGCCGGCGCGCGATCCTTCCGGCGCCCTTACAGTAAACACGACACCGTGCGGTGGCCGTTGCGCCCCGTCCTTACTGCCTTAAGTCTATTAACGTCTAAAGTTTTATATAAATTGTATTCTATTGTATTTTAGTCGAGTTCTATTCTAATTTTCATAGTATTCGTATCTCACTTTACTTTGATTTTCGGATAATTGCCTCACTAGACTTATCGGCGCTGCAAAATCTTTTTGCCAATTTGGTCCCGACGACAGGGGAAGGGACCACAACAATGAATAAGCGCGTCAAACAGGCTTTGCGGACCGGCGGCACGCTGGTCTTTGCTTTTACCGCGCTGGCGCTCGCCGCCGGCAGCAGCGCCGCCGGCGAACGCGTCGCCTCGCTCTATAGCGGCCCGCCGACCGAGCGCGTGGTCTACGCCTCCGTCGGTGACGCCACCCGCACGCCGATCGGCTGGGTCGAGTTCTGCATCGAATACAAGAACGAGTGCACGACTAGAGCCTCGGCGCCGCGCGACATCGTGCTTACGTCCAAGACCTGGGACGACCTGATCAAGGTGAACAATTGGGTCAACGACACGATCAAGCCGGTCACCGACATGGATCACTGGGGCGTGGTCGAGCGCTGGAACATGGGCGAGGACGGCCAAGGCGACTGCGAGGATTACGCACTGCTCAAGCGCAAGATGCTGATCCAGGCCGGCTGGCCGCGCGAGGCACTGCTGATGACCGTGGTGCGCGACAAGAAGGGCGAAGGCCACGCCGTGCTGACGGTCAAGACCAATCGCGGCGAGTTCATTCTCGACAACCAGGAAGCCGAAGTCCTCGCCTGGAACAAGACTGGATACAAATTCGTCAAGCGTCAGTCGCAGGCCGACCAAAACACCTGGGTCGCGCTCGGCGAACCGCGCGGCGCACCGGCCATCGTTTCGGCGCGCTAACGGAGTCGCTTTGAGTTGCAAGAAAAGTCACGCGCCGGTGGCGCGTGACGGACAGGAAACAAGATCGCTTCAAGTCACTTCAGGTTTGCTTGCTGTCTGAGCTTTAAGGAAACGAACAAG
>JAQSCR010000046.1 GCA_029945495.1 Pseudolabrys sp.
AGGTGAAGAAGAAGCCGCCGAGCCCGTCGTCGCCTTGCCATCCGCCTCGATCTTGCTCGCATCGATGCCGCTCTTGTCGGCGACGCGGCGGGTGATGGTGGTAAATTCCATCGCCTTTAAGAAAGCGATCAGATTTTTGTAGTCCGGCTCGTGCACGGCGAGCTGATCGACCGGCACGTCGAGCGGCACGTTCTGGTCGAGCGTGACCAGCTTTTTGGAAATGCGCGCGATCTCGGCATTGTCGATCAAGGTCTGCCGGCGCTTGTCCTGCTTGATCTCGCCGGCGCGCTTGAGCAACGTTTCGAGATCGCCATATTCGCCGATCAGCTGCGCCGCGGTCTTGACGCCGATGCCGGGCACGCCGGGCACGTTGTCAGAGCTATCGCCGATCAGCGCCTGCACCTCGATCACCTTGTCCGGGCCGACGCCGAATTTCTCCATCACCTCGGCCGGGCCGATGCGCTTGTCCTTCATGGTGTCGTACATGGTGACGCCATTGCCGACGAGCTGCATCAAATCTTTATCGGAAGAGACGATTGTTGCGGTGGCGCCGGCCTCGGTCGCCAGCCGCGCATAGGTCGCGATCAAATCGTCGGCTTCGAAGCCGGCCTGCTCGAGGCACGGGATTTCAAAGGCGCGCACCGCGTCGCGGATCAGCGGGAACTGCGGCCGCAGGTCTTCCGGCAGATCGGGCCGGTGCGCCTTGTATTCGGGATACATTTCGGTGCGGAAGGTCTTTTCCGATTTGTCGAAGATCACGGCCAGATGGGTCGGCTTGTCGTCGGCCTTCATTTCGGCGAGCAGCTTCCACAACATGTTGCAGAAGCCGAGCACGGCGTTGACCTGCAGGCCGTCGGACTTGCGGGTCAGCGGCGGCAGCGCGTGATAGGCGCGGAAAATGTAGCCGGAGCCGTCCACCAGGAAGACGTGGTCGCCCTTTTTCAGCGCTCGCGCCGCCGGATTCCCCGCAACGGGGGCGGCTTTGTCGGCAGCGGATTTCGGGGCGGCTTTGGCTTTTGATGTCGGCATGGCCCGAATGTGGGCCGTGATGCCCTGTTTGGCAAGGCTCCATCCACAGCCGTTATTCCAGGGCGCGCCGAGACCCAGATTGGTGAATAGCGGCCTGTCCGTTTCTTGCGATCGGAAGGGACAGGCCGCCGTCAGAGGGCGCTATTTCAGCGGAAGGAAAACTTCCGCGACCGCCTCATGCTCCGGCACCTCCGGGAAGAAGCTCAGCCGCTGGCAATAGATCGGGAAGTCGCGTGCTTCCTCGCCGCTGGCCGGAAGCCAGTCGCGATAAAGGTAGAGCGCGGCGGGCTCCAGATTGTCGGTGTAGCCGACGACGCGCAGCACCGCGCAGCGTCCGCCGGGGATCTCGCCGGCTTTGATCTGCTCGCCATTCGCCTCGACCGGTTGGTCGGTCCCGACACAAAGGTCCACGCTATAGTCGGCAGGCGACGCAGGACGCCGCTCTGAACGCCAGACATTGAAGGTCGGACTTGTCTTGGGATGAAGGCCAGCGGCCGTGCGCCACGCGATGAACCGCTGGATGGTGGCGCCGAGCGACGCCGGATCGCCCCGATGCTCCATGATCGCCACCGGCGTGGGAGGCACCTCGCGAATCGTCACGTCGTCAGCGATAAAAGTCTTCTGCATGAGCTTGCTCCTCGCGTTGTCGAGAGGCCCGAAGGCCGCAAGCCACGGCTCCCAGTCGGGAGACTTCCGGAACGATGAAGGCGATTGCCCGAACCGTTGCCGAAAGGCGCGGGCGAAGGCGTCCGGTGCATCGTAACCGGCATCCATCGCTATGTGCGTGACGCTTTGGGCGTCCCTGTAGGCCAGCTGGTGCGAAGCGCGCTTCATGCGGGCAAGCTGGACATAGCGATGCACGGATAACCCGAAGGTTGCCGTAAACTGCCGGTGGAAATGAAACTTCGAGAAGCTCGCAACGCTGCTCACCGTTTCCAGGTCCAGATCACTGTCAAGATGCCGGTCAATATGGTCCAGCACCCGCCGCATCCGGGCCTGATAGTTTTGAAGCACCGCCTTCATCGTCCCTGCTCCGTGGCGGCTCCAGTTAGTCGCAGACGGCCATAACGTGCTCGACCGATCTTGCGGTTTGGCATGGATCGACCCGAATTTTCCAACGACCACTGGCAGGCGAGCATCGGCAGTCGCGGAATGGCTGCGCGCTTATGAGTCTACGCCCTAACACTACTTTGGCAGATTAACGAAGCGTTAAGGATTTGAGTTTGAGCTTCGATTCGGCTGAATCGGAGCGATGATCATGGCACGGATCGAGAATTGGAATACGGAGTTGCGGACCTGGCTGTCGCCGTTTCTGGAGAAGCTGGGGCACAAGGCGCGGCGGCAGATGTGTCCGCTATATGTATCGGGGTTGATCGGTCCTGGTGACCGCAAGAGCGTTCAGCTGATGGCGGAACGATTTGCACCTGGCGATTATGATCAGTTGCATCATTTTGTTGCTGCAGGCGTTTGGGATGCGACTCCGTTGGAGACAGAACTGCTGGTCCATGCCGACAGACTTGTCGGCGGCAGCGATGCCATGCTCGTGATCGACGACACGGCGATGCCGAAAAAGGGCGAACACTCGGTCGGCGTAGCTCCGCAATATGCTTCAACCCTGGGCAAGACCGCCAACTGCCAAACGCTGGTGTCACTGACGCTGGCGCGAGGTGAAGTGCCGGTGATGGTAGCGCTACGTCTTTTCCTCCCCGACAGTTGGACGAACGATCGAGTTCGATTAAAGCGGGCCGGCGTTCCAGCCGAATATCAAACGGCCCGGACGAAGCCGGAGATCGCGCTCGCGGAGATCGATCGCATAATGGCGGCCGGGGTGCGTTTTGGCTGTGTGCTGGCAGATGCCGGCTATGGGCTCAGCGCACCGTTCCGCCAGGCGCTCACAGCTCGCGGCCTTGCCTGGGCCGTCGGTATCCCTCGTCACCTCAAGGTCTACCCTGTGGGGGTGAAGCTTGTCTGGCCAAAGGCCGTGCGCGGGCGTCCCCGCAAGCGGCATATCCCAGATATTCTTTCAGCGGCGGCCGCAGACATGTTGGCCAATGCCAAGTGGCAAACTGTGAGCTGGCGAAACGGCACGAAGGGCCCGCTGAAAGCTCGCTTTGCCGCCGTCCGTGTGCGTACCGCCGATGGACCTCCGCAGCGGATCTGGGACATGGGTCAGCAGCACATGCCGGGCGATGAGGCCTGGCTCATCGGCGAACACCGGATATCGGGGGAGAAAAAATACTATCTCGCCAATCTACCGGCGGGCACGGACCTGCGCAGATTAGCTGCGACTATCAAAGCACGATGGATCTGCGAGCAGGCCCATCAGCAACTGAAAGAAGAGCTCGGCCTCGACCACTTCGAGGGGCGATCCTGGCAAGGCCTTCATCGTCACGCTCTCATGACAATGATCGCGTACGCATTCCTCCAGCATCGCCGTCTCGCAAAAGCGAGGCGGAAAAAAAAGAATCAACGGGCCGCCACCTCAACCAAGCCTGCCGGCCGTGCGCCGAGCCATCATCGGGCTCATCGTTCAATTGCCACTTCAGCGATGCCCGCACTGCCGAAGATGGATCAACGCCGAACCGCTACATGAATAAATCTGCCAAAGTAGTGCTAAAGCTCGCGCCCCGGAATGACGGAAGAATTATTCCGCCGGCTGCAGGATCGGCCGCGGCGCGGGTCTTTCCTTTTCCGGCACCAGCCAGAACCGGGCCGGCCGCTCGAACAGGAAATTCGCCGCGAGGCGACGCGCCGCCCAGAAGATGGCCAGCGAGCCGAAGACGCCGCAGGCGGTGACGATGACGGAGATCGTGCCGATATCGGTGACGATGCCGGTCTTGAGCAGCGCGGCGCGGCTGACCGCCATCGGCAGGAAGAAGGCGAGATAAATCACGATGGAATTGCGGCCGCAATAGCGCAGCGGCTTGAACACATCGTGCAGCGCCAGCAGCGAGGACACGGTGGCGACCGCGGCGGCGCCGATCAGGCCCATGCCGAGCGAGATGAACGGCAGCGCGGCCAGGCCTTCGTGCACCATGACGCCGTTGAACATGGCCCAGACCGCAAGGCCGCCCAAGGCGATCAGCGGATTGGCCTGCGCGTCGGCGGTCAGCGCGAAGACGTAACGCGCGGCGATATAGCCGGTGTAGAAATAGACGAAACGGGCGGCGAACTCGTCCGGCACCATCCAGCCGGTATTGATCTGCGAAATTTCCAGCGCGGCGCCGATCAGCCAGATGGCCGGCCACGGCACGCGGCGCAGCAGCTTCACCACGACGAAGAAGATCGGCAGCAGATAGATGAACCACAACGTGCCGAATGGATCGATCAGCGACAGAAGATAAAGCCGCGCGACCTCCAGCATGCCGCTCTCGGCGGCGATGCCGGGGGCCTTGAACACGAACTGGATGGTCATCCACAGCAGATAGAAATAGGCGAAGTGCACGACCTTGCGGTCGAGATAGGTGCGCCAGTCGCGGTCGATGACCTGCGCCAGGAACAGGCCTGAGATCATGAAAAAGTCGGGCATGCGGAACGGCCGCGCGAATTCGACCAGCGCATGCAGCCAGCCATCCTTGCCGGCGGCCGCCTCGACGCCGAGCGTCGAATGCATCATCACCACGAAGACGATGCAGAAGCCCTTGGCGTAGTCGACCCAGTCGACGCGCCCGCCCGATCCGCCGTTCTGCATTTTATGGACACCGTTCATGATGCGGTCATGACAGATGTCGGTTTCATTACCGTTTACGCGACCGCAGAAACCATGGCCGGTTTGGTACGCTCGCAACGCCGAACCGGCTCTGCTATGGAAACAACGGCGGTTTTAGCCACCGGCCGTTAACCATGCCGACGGCCGGCTTGCGAACTAACGACTTTGTGGCACTGGATTTGTAGCCATGCGCGTCGCCATGATCGGCTCGGGTTATGTCGGCCTCGTTTCCGGGGCCTGTTTCGCCGATTTCGGCCATGAGGTCGTTTGCGTCGACAAGGACAAGGCCAAGATCGCCGCGCTCAATGCCTGCGAGGTGCCGATCTATGAGCCGGGCCTGACCGATCTGGTCGCCGCCAATGCCAAGGCCGGCCGGCTGAAATTCACCACCGATCTGGCCAGCGCCGTTAAGGATGCCG
>JAQSCR010000047.1 GCA_029945495.1 Pseudolabrys sp.
GGCGTGCTCTACCGCGGCGATCGCGCTTCGATCGCGCCGGCCTTGAAGCCGGAAATTTCTATCGCCGACGTCGAACGCGAATTCGCGCTCGGCGCCTAATCGTCAACCAACTGCCGGAGGATTGTCATGAAGATACTCACGCTCGCTGCTTCAATTGCTATCGCTGGAATGATCGCCGTCGCGCCGACTCAAGCGCAAATGGGTCCGGGCGGCGGTGGCCCCGGTGGCGGTCCGGGCTGGGGCCCGGGCATGATGATGGGCCCCGGCATGATGGGCGGCGGCCGTGGCGGCAGGGCCGGGATGTGCGATCCGCGCGCGGCCGGGATGGCCGAATGGCGGATGGAGCGCATCGAGCGCCTGATCAAGCCGACCGACGCCCAGCGCACCGCGCTCGAGGCTTTGCGCACGGCTTCCACCAAGGCGGCCGAGCAGGTCGCTGCCGCCTGTCCGCAGGAATTTCCGGCGAACGCGTCGGCGCGGATGGAGACGATGGAAAAGCGCATGGAAAGCATGCTGGCGGCGATCAAGACCGTGCGGCCGGCCTTCGACGCCTTCTACGCCACGCTCACCGACGAGCAGAAGAAGAAGCTCGATGGCGGCGGCCCGCGCGGCTGGGGCTGGCACGGCTGGCGCAATCGATAACGCGCGCTCGCGAAAACGTTTCGCAAAAAAAGAGCCCCGGCAGCGATGCCGGGGCTCTTCGTCTGTCGGCTTGGGCAAGCGGCTGAAAGGGGCAAGCAGACAGCCGTCGCCCGTTCCGGCCGATCAGAACTTGTAGGTCACGCCGGCGCCGATCAGCCACGGATCGAGATTCACCCGGCCGGTCAGCGCGCCGACATTGCTGTCGCCGTCCCAGGTCGGGCGCAGCCACAGCTTCTTGACGTCGACGTTGAAGCCCCAGTGGCTGTCGATCATGTAGTCGAAGCCGAACTGGACTGCCGGTGCGAATGTATTGTGCAGATGACTGCGGGTGACGATGACGCCGGCGCCATTGGCGACGTTGCCGGCGGTCTGGCCGAAGAATACCGTGTAGTTTACGCCGGCGCCGACATAGGGCTTGAACGCGCCGAATTCGGTGAAGTGATACTGGAGCGTCAATGTCGGCGGCAACAGCCAGGCCTTGCCGACATCGAGGCCGTCGGTCGCCGCCGCGCCGGTGCCGGTCACATGATGCTTGGTGACGCCGAGAATGAGTTCGGCCGCCCAGTTCTTGTTGAAGAAGTAGGTGATGTCGAGTTCGGGCACCACCGTATCGGACGTCGCCAGGCCAGAGCCTGGGACCTGATCGACCGAGCCGGAATCGCGCGTCAAGACGCCGAGCGCGCGCACGCGGATCATCCACGGATTGAACGCCTCGGCCGCCGGCGCCGCCTTGTAGATCGGCTGCTGCGAAACGTCGGCCGCGAGCGTCGGGCCTGCGACGCCGCCAAGAATTGCCGCCGCAACGATCGACGGCACCAGTACTGCACGAGTTTTCATTGACTACCCCTGTCACCCCAAAAAGACCGGCGCAGGAAATCGGCGCCGCGTGTTTTGCATGAAAGGGTCGGGCGGGGCTTGGAATTTGATCTGCATCAAAATCCGATACGAGCGTGCGTATGCGTTCTTTGCATTTCCGCAGGCAATACCGACCGCTGAAAACATTTGAGAAATTCGCCGCGAATTTGATCGCCGTGAACCGTTCAATTGACCTGGATCAAGAAAGCCGCGCCGGACTCGTCGGATATTCACCCGCAAGGCCCTCTCTTCCCCGGCCAGCCATAAAACGGAACCACTCTCATGGCGAACGCTGCTGCTCCACAAAAACAGATGACCATGGGCGAGGGGGGCTTGGCGCTGACCTTCGCCGGCCTTGCCTTGCTTTGCATCGTCATCGCCGCCAAGGCCTACACGCCGGAATACGCGTTCCACGCCTATCTGTTCACCGCGGCCAGCGTCGCCGCCGTGTTCGCGATCATCAATCGCTATTACAACCGGCCGGCCGAGCGGGCGCCGCTGACTATCGACGGCAAGCCCAATTACAATATGGGCCCAGTCAAGTTCGCCACCGTCGCATCCGTCGTCTGGGGCATTGCCGGTTTCACCGTCGGCCTCATCATCGCCCTGCAGCTGGCCTTTCCGGCGCTCAATTTCGATCTGCAATGGATCAGCTTCGGTCGTCTGCGCCCGCTGCACACCTCGGCGGTGATCTTCGCCTTCGGCGGCAACGTATTGCTAGCCACGTCGTTCTATGTCGTGCAGCGCACCTCGCGCGCGCGGCTGGCCGGCGACCTGGCGCCGTGGTTCGTCATCCTGGGCTACAACTTCTTCATCCTCATCGCCGGCACCGGCTATCTACTCGGCATCACGCAGTCGAAGGAATACGCCGAGCCGGAATGGTATTCCGACCTCTGGCTGACGGTCGTCTGGGTGACGTATCTCCTGGTGTTCCTCGCCACTTTGTGGCGCCGCGCCGAGCCGCACATCTATGTGGCGAACTGGTTCTATCTGGCCTTCATCGTCACCATAGCCGTGCTGCATCTCGGCAATAATGCGTCGGTGCCGGTGTCGATCTTCTCGTCGAAGTCCTACATCGTCTGGTCGGGCGTGCAGGACGCCATGGTGCAGTGGTGGTACGGCCACAATGCGGTCGGCTTCTTCCTCACCGCCGGCTTCCTCGCCATCATGTATTACTTCATCCCGAAGCGCGCCGAACGGCCGGTCTATTCCTACCGCCTGTCGATCATCCACTTCTGGGCGCTGATCTTCCTCTACATCTGGGCCGGCCCGCACCATCTGCACTACACCGCGCTGCCGGACTGGGCGCAGACGCTCGGCATGACTTTCTCGATCATGCTGTGGATGCCGTCCTGGGGCGGCATGATCAACGGCATCATGACGCTGTCGGGCGCCTGGGACAAACTGCGCACCGATCCGGTGTTGCGCCTCATGGTCGTGTCGGTCGCCTTCTACGGCATGTCGACCTTCGAAGGTCCGATGATGTCGGTGAAGGTCGTCAACTCACTGTCGCACTATACCGATTGGACCATCGGCCACGTCCACTCCGGTGCGCTCGGCTGGGTCGCCTACGTCTCGTTCGGCGCGCTCTACTGCATGGTACCCTGGCTGTGGAACCGCAAGCTGTACTCTCTCAAGCTGGTCAACTGGCACTTCTGGGTCTCGACGGTCGGCATCGTGCTCTACATCACCGCGATGTGGGTGTCGGGCATCCTGCAAGGCCTGATGTGGCGCGCTTACACCTCGCTCGGTTTCCTCGAATACTCCTTCGTCGAAACGGTTGAGGCCATGCATCCTTTCTATGTCATCCGCGCACTCGGGGGCTTCTTGTTTCTCTGCGGCGCGCTGATCATGGTCTGGAATCTCTGGAAAACCGTGAATTCGGCGGAAGCCGAAGAGACCGCCGGCCTCGCGCTGGCTCCGGCGGAATAAGGCGAGAACAACAATGTCACTCTGGCAAAAACACGCCATCTTCGAGAAGAACTCGATCGTTCTCGTGATCGGCATCCTGATAGTGATCGCCATCGGCGGTCTGGTCGAGATCGTGCCGCTGTTCTACCTCAAGAACACGATCGAAAAGGTCGATGGCGTGCGGCCCTATACGCCGCTCGAACTGGCCGGCCGCAACATCTATGTTCGTGAAGGCTGCTATCTCTGCCATTCGCAGATGATCCGGCCCTTGCGCGACGAGGTCGAGCGCTACGGCCACTACTCGCTCGCCGCCGAGAGCATGTACGATCATCCGTTCCAGTGGGGCTCCAAGCGCACAGGTCCGGATCTCGCCCGTGTCGGCGGCAAGTATTCCGACGACTGGCACCGCGATCACTTGCGCGATCCGCGCTCGGTGGTGCCGGGTTCGGTGATGCCGACCTACGGCTTCCTGGCCAAGACCGAACTCGACTACAGCCACATCGCCGAGGACTTGAAAGTGCAGGCGCTGATCGGCGTGCCCTATACGCCCGACATGATCGCCAATGCGGTCAAGGATGTCGCCACCCAGGCGACCACCGACAGCCCCGACGCCGCCGACCTTACCAAGCGCTATTCGAAAGTGCAGGTCCGCGACTTCGACGGCAATCCGGGCGCCGTTACCGAAGCCGATGCGCTGATCGCCTATCTGCAGATGATGGGCACGCAGGTCGACTTCAGCCTCTATGACGACAAAGCCAACATCCGGTGAACGCAATGGATCCAACCTACAAAGCCGTCGCCGAGTTCGCCCAGACATGGGGACTCGTCTACTTCACCGTCATATTCATAGGCGTTCTGCTGTATGCGCTGTGGCCGTCGCGCCAGCAGCAATTCGATGAAGCGGCGCGCATTCCGTTGCGGGAGGACTGACCGGTGGCAGACGAACATAAAGACATTGATGCGGTCACCGGGACCGCGACCACCGGCCACGATTGGGACGGCATTCGCGAGCTCAACACGCCGCTGCCGCGCTGGTGGCTGTGGACCTTCTACATCTGCATCGTCTGGGCGATCGGCTACTGGGTGGTCTATCCGGCCTGGCCGCTGCTCCAGGGATCGACCGAAGGCATCACCGCCTGGCACGCGCGCTCCGCGGTGGTCACCGATCTCGCTGAGCTCAAGGCGCAGCGCGGTCCGTTGATGGACAAATTGTCGAGCGCCTCGCTCACCGAGATCGCCGGTAATCCGCAATTGCTTGACTTCGCCCGCGCGCAAGGCCGCGTCGCCTTCGCTGACAATTGCGCGCCATGTCACGGCGCCGGCGGCGGCGGCGCCAAGGGCTACCCGAACCTCAACGACGACGATTGGCTGTGGGGCGGCAAGCTTGAGGATATCAGCCAGACCATCCACTTCGGTGCACGCTCCACCAGCGACAAGGGCCGCCAAGGCAACATGCCGCCCTTTGCCGGCGTGCTGAAGCCGAATGAGATCTCGGCGGTCGCCGACTTCGCCCGCTCGCTGTCCGGCCTGCCGGCCGAACCCGGCGTCGATCTGGCGCTCGGCAAGAAGGTCTTCGCCGATAACTGCGCGGTCTGTCATGGCGAGGACGGCAAGGGCAACCGCGAGCTCGGCTCGGCCAATCTCACCGACAAGATCTGGCTCTATGGCCCCGACAAGGCGACCATCGTGCAGGGCATTCAGAACGGCCGCGGCGGCATTATGCCGACCTGGGAAGGCCGCCTGAGCGAG
>JAQSCR010000048.1 GCA_029945495.1 Pseudolabrys sp.
GACAGCTATTTCCCGCCGGTCGACAGCGCCTATGAGGCGAGCAAGATTCCGGGCGCCGTGTGCCGGCCGATCCCGTCGACATGGGGCCATATGTGCCTGTGGAATCCTGACGACCGGGCATTTATCGACGCCGCGATCAACGAGGCTTTGGACGCGGCCTAAAGCAAATTCGGCCCGGTTTGCACCGGGCCGAATTGCAAACGCCTAGAGCGAACGGGCCGCCTCCGGCATGCGGTCCATGACCCACTGATCGAAAGTGTGAACGAGGTCGTCGCGCCAGGACAGCGGACCCGGCTGAAACAGCCGCGAATGCAGCGCGGTCTGCAGCTTTTCCAGCACGCCGACATCCTCCAGCGCGACGCTCTCCCAGCGCTTGTAGTACGGCGCGGCGTCGGCCTCGAAGTTCGATTGTTCGACCGTTTTGCGCGGGAAGCAGCCACCAATCGACAGCACAGTCCGGTCGGCCGCAACCGGCCGCACCGTCAGCCACCACATGCAGTCCTGCGCACAGCAGAACTGCGTCGTCGGATGCAGGAACATGAAGAACGTGCCCTGCTGCGCCTGGTCCGACAGGCCGTCGATTGGCTGGAATGGCGGCTTGGCGCTGTTCATGACCGCGATGCTGCTCTTGGACAGCACCTGCATGCCCATCCACTCGCCGATACCGGAGAAACTCACCGACTTCTGGGCACCGACGGTAGCCGCATGCACAGTGCCGGTGTGGTAGGATTCCATCGCGTTTTCAACGAGAAGCTTCCAGTTGCACCTGGCCTCGATATCCTTGCGCCAGGTGACGACCATGTCGTCCATGTTGTGCGAGGCCAGCAGATCGGCGAGATCACCGATATCCTCTTTCACCGGTGGCGCGTCGTTGCTGTAGTTGATGAAAACAAATCCCGCCCAGGTCTCCAGGCGGATCGGCAGCAGCCCGTATTCGGCTTTGTCGAAGCCTTCGGTCTCGTCCATCGACGGCGCCGCCAGCACCGCGCCATTCAGCCGGTAGCTCCAGGCGTGATAGGGGCAAAGGATCTTGCGCGCAGTGCCGCAGCCTTCAAGCAGCAAGGCGCCGCGATGACGGCAGAAATTCGCGAACGCCCGCAACGTGCCGGCTTCGTCACGCACCACCAGAACGGGACCTCCGACAGTATCGACCGACCGATACTGACCGGGATTGGCCCATTCATCGACACGCCCGACGATGATCCAGCCGCGCGCGTGGATGTTCTCGACCTCGGCCTTGAAGAACGCTTCGGACGTGTAGCAATTGGCGGGAAGGCTGCGCGCCTCCGACAGAGCCGGGCCCTTCCAGATGTAGCGTGAAGGTTCAAAAGCCGATGGTTTGGTCGGTGCGGTCATTTGCGACTCTCCGGGCTGGCACAGGTTTTCACTGGTCCAACTCGCAAGATTCGCGCCACCGCCGCGCGTAACCGACGCCGCGGCGGAGTTGGCCCGACATGTGCTTTGGGAAAGCGATGGCGGCGCGAGCGGCCAAGTAAATGGAACCAGGCGGCCAGAGATGACGACAAACATGATCAGTCCGGCGCGCGATTTTCGCGGCTACGGCCAGAACCCGCCACACGCGCAATGGCCGGGTGAGGCGCGCATTGCGATCAATATCAACCTGAATTTCGAGGCCGGCGGCGAGCGCTCCGTGATGGACGGCGACGGTACGTCGGAAAGCATGCTGACCGATACCGGATTTCCCGGTTACCCCGGCAAGCGCAGCCCCATCGTCGAATCCGCCTTTGAGTACGGCACCCGCGCCGGCGTCTGGCGGATCTTGAGGATTCTCAAGAAGTTCGACGTCAAATGCAGCGTGCTGGGCGTGGTTAAATCATTGGAGCGAAATCCGGATGCCGTGGCCGCATTTATCCAGGACGGCCACGAGATCATGAGCCACGGTTACCGCTGGCTCGACTATCAATCTGTCGATGAGCCGACCGAGCGCGAACATATCCGGCTCGCGGTCGAGAGCATCAAGGCCATGACCGGCAAGGCGCCGGTTGGCTGGTTTGCGGGGCGGCCGAGCGAGAATACCCGGCGGCTGCTCGCCGAGCATGGCGGATTTCTCTACGACCGCGACTCGCTCAACGACGAGTTGCCCTATTGGACCGAGGCGGCAGGGGCGCCGTATCTGGTCATCCCCTATTCCTACGAAACGAACGACAATCGTTACGATCACAATGGCTTCGGCACCGCCGAGGATTTCGCCCGCTACATGATCGACTGTTTCGATATGCTCTACGAGGAAGGCCTCGACCGGCCGAAAATCATGAGCATCGGGCTGCATGACCGGCTGGTCGGCAGGCCGTCGCGCGCCGTCGGCCTCGTCAAGTTTCTCGAGCATGTGCGCCAGCACGACCGGGTCTGGTTCTGCACCGGAGAGGACATCGCCGAACACTGGCGTAAGACGCATCCCTATCCGGGCACCGGCAAGCTTTGAAAAGCATGGCCGTGAACAGCATTCTTGTCACCGGCGCAGCCGGGCTGGTCGGCGGTGCCGTCGTCCGTCGTTTAGCCTCCGATGGGCATGCAGTGGTCGCGACCGATGCGCGGAAAGCAGACCAGCCCGACGGCGTGCGGTTCGAAACCATCGACCTGTCGGATCGCCCGGCCTTGGCGGCGCTTCATCAACAGCACGCGGTCCACACCGTCATCCACTGCGGCGCGATTTCCGGCCCGATGGTCGCCGCGGACGACCCTCACCGCGTGTTGGCTACCAATGTCGGCGGCACGCTGAACCTCGCCGAAGCCGCGCGGAAGGCCGGCGTCAGACGTTTTGTCGCGCTGTCGTCTGTGTCCGTGTACGGCGACCAAACGTCATTGGATCCGGTGACCGAAGCGGCGCCGCTGAACGCCATTGACGTCTACGGCGCCAGCAAGATCGCAATGGAAGCGGTGCTGCGCGCCTATCGATACGATCTCGGTCTGCCTGCTTTCGTGCTGCGCCTCGCGTCGGTTTACGGGCCCGGCCGGCAGACCGACTGTTTCATTCGCGATCTTATCCGCAACGCGGCGGACGGATCGGAAATGAGCCTGTCGCCGGAGGAAGGGTTCCGCCGGCAGTTCGTGCACATTGATGACGTTGTCCACGCGATAGTCCGGGCCGCTGCAACCGGAACGGTAGCCGATTTCGCTTACAACATCGGCGGCGGCGAATGGCTCACCGAACGCGAAGTTGCCGCATTGGCTGCGCTCTCCCTTCCGCACCTTCGAATTTCCGCCGTTCCGGCGCCGGCCCGCAGCATCGATGGATATATTGGAGTGCTGGACTACAGCCGGGCGACGGCCGCCTTCGGTTACAGGCCCACCATTGATATTCGTCACGGCATCGCGTCATACGCCGACTATCTCGCCGCGAAAGTCCACTAGCACGGAAGTGGCAAGGTTTTTGCTTTGTGTAGGGCTGCGCACAGCATCGGTCTGGGCACAGTCAAAGATCGGCAAAGGGGTATCGTCATGTCTCGTTTGAAGGGTTCTCTCGCGGCACTGAGTTCATTTGGACTCGTGGCCGCTCTCATTCTCCATGCGACGCCGGCATCGGCCGAGGCCAAGTGCGAGCCTGAGAAAGTGGCGACAAAATATCCAAGCATCGCGGGCAAGACACTCAAGATCGGCCAGGATGGCGAGAGCCCGCCATACAGCTTCCGCGATCCGAAGGATTTCAAGCAACTGCTGGGTCTCGACGCCGACCTCGCCCGCGAAACCTTCGCCTGCGCCGGCGTGAAGATCGAGTTCGTCACCGGCGGCTGGTCGGGCCTGTTGCCGGCCGTGATCGCTGGTCAGACCGACATGATGTGGGACACGCTCTATTATACGCCGAAGCGCGCCGAACAGGCCGATTTTGTTACCTATCTGACGGCCGCGACCGGCGCCCTCGTCGCCAAGGGCAACCCGAAGTCGATCAAGTCGCTCGACGACATCTGCGGCAAGCGCGCGACGGTCGGCCTCGGCACCGTTGAAGAAGTCACATTCCGCGATCTCAGCAAGAAGTGCGTCGCCGACGGCAAGAAGGAAATCTCGCTCGTGACCTACCCCGATATGCCGGGCGGCACGCGCCTCATCGCGAACGATCGCGCCGACGTTATGACGACCGATCTCGGCATGGTGAACTCGTTCATCAAGGGCAATCCGGAGGCCTTCGAACGAGGCTTCATGATCATCAGCGATTACAAGATCGCGGTCGGCTACACCAAGGGTAACAAGGATCTCGGCCAGGCCATTCTCGACGGCCTGACGGTTCTGAAAGGGAACGGAAAGATGAAGGCGATCTTCGAAAAATACGGGGTCGACTATTCACTCGCCAGAACTAACGAGATTCTGACCAAGTAGCCCCCCCCGCGACGGCGGCCGGGCTCATCCTCGTGGCGTCAGCGCTCCCGGCGCTCGCCGCCGATGACGCCCCCTTGAATCCATGGCGGGAATTTCTCTCGTATATTGTCGAGCCCTTCCTTCTGGAAGGCGCCCTGCTCGCCCTGCAGATTTCCGCACTCGCCATGATCGGCGGGATAACACTCGGGCTTGGCCTGGCGTTGATGCGCATGTCTCGTCATGCAGCCATCCGCGGCACCGCGTGGTTCTACATCTGGTTCGTGCGCGGCACGCCACAGCTTCTGCAGCTCGTGTTCCTTTATGACGCCTTGCCGCCGCTCGGCATCAAGCTCGATACATTCACGACCGCGGTGATCGGCTTTGCCTTGAATGAGGCGGCGTTCAGCGCTGAAATCATTCGCGGCGGCATCATGTCGGTGAACCGCAATCAGGGCATCGCCGCCACTTCGCTCGGCATGGGGCCGTTTCTCACGTTGCGCCGCATCATTCTGCCGCAGGCGATGCGCGCCATCCTGCCTGGCATGTCGAACGACGTCATCGGCATGATCAAGGGCACGTCGATCGCATCGGTGATCTTCGTCAACGAGCTGACATTCCGCAGTCAGCAGATCGTCGGCCAGAACTTCAAGTTCTTCACCGTGTTCGCGGCCGCGGGCATCATCTATCTGATCATGACCAGCGCGGTGGCGGCATGCCAGGCGCTGCTCGAGCGCCGCTTCAACATCGAGATCGACCGCGAGGCCGGACGCGGCTCCGGCTTCGGCAAGATGTTCAAGCTGCCGCTCGCAGGCTTCGGACCCAAGCCGGAAG
>JAQSCR010000049.1 GCA_029945495.1 Pseudolabrys sp.
GTCAGGCGCGGCGCCTGGCAAAATTGGACATACATAAATCAAGCACGGAAACTCAGTTCGGCTATATTACAAAAATGCAATCTGGCCCGCACATTCTTATCGTCGACGACCATCGCGAAATCCGCGATCTGGTCTCGCGCGCCCTGACCAAGGAGGGATTCCGGGTCAGCACGGCGGCGGACGGCCGCGCCATGCAGAAGGTCATGGCCGATGGCCGCATCGACCTCATTCTGCTCGATCTGATGTTGCCGGGCGAAGACGGGTTATCGCTCTGCCGCACGCTTCGCGCGGAATCCAACATCCCGATCATCATGCTGACCGCAAAGGGCGAGGAAGTGGACCGCGTGATCGGCCTGGAAATGGGAGCCGACGATTACCTCTCGAAGCCGTTCGGCAGCCGCGAGTTGGTAGCGCGGATCAAAGCCGTCCTGCGACGCAGCCAGGAAATAGGGCTGAAGGGAGACTCCGAGCAAAAACCCAAGAGTTACCATTTTGGCCGCTGGGGTTTGGACACCGGTACCCGCGCCCTGCTGCGCGATGACGGTGTCACTGTGCCTTTGAGCACCGGCGAATACGATCTGCTGATTGCATTGGTCGAGCGGCCGCAACGTGTGCTCAACCGCGACCAATTGCTCGATCTGGCGCGAGGCCGTTCCTCGGCAGGCCTCGACCGCAGCATCGACACCCAGGTGAGCCGCCTTCGCAAAAAGCTTGAGCTCGATCCCAGCGACCCGCAAATCATCAAGACCGTGTGGGGTGGCGGCTACATGTTCACGCCCGCTGTGAGCTGCAAATGAACCGCCTTCTTCCCAAGAGCCTGTTCGGCCAGACCCTGCTGGTTCTGGTCGCGGGATTGATCGTGTCGCTGCTCGTCGGATCGTGGATTTACACGCTGGACCGAGAGCAGGCGGTGCGGGCCGTCGGCGGGTTGGCCGCGGCCCAGCGCATTACCAATCTCACGAAGCTGGTGCAGGATACGCCGCGCGAAGGCCGCGAGCGGATCGTTGCTGGCTTGAGCGACCAGACCTTTCGCGTCTCACTCTCGACTCAGCCTCCGGCGATCGCGCCGAACGACGATGACGCGGCGGTTGCACAGGCGATCAAGGAATTTCTTATCGATCAACTTTCGCTCGGGCCAGAACGGCTGCCGCGCGTGTCGGCATCGCCGTTGGACGGCACCGTGTTTGGCGGCCGGGGTCCGATGATGGGACGCGGCCCGATGATGCATGGCTTCGGCGGCTTCGGAGGTTTTGGCGGCTTCCGCGATTTGCAGGTCGCGGTCCCGCTACCCGATGGCCAATGGCTCTTGTTTGCGACCGCCCTCCCCGAAAGCGGTTCGGCCTTTTCGCGGCAATTCCTACTGTCGATGGGGATTATGGCGCTCGTTATTTTCGCCGTCTCGTTTTGGGCCGTGCGTCGCGTGACGGCGCCGCTTGCTGCGGTTTCGGTCGCGGCCGAACGGCTCGGCAATGATCTAAATGCGCCGCCCATACCGGAAACGGGCTCGATTGAGACGCGTCAGGCCTCGCGCGCATTCAACATCATGCAGGCTCGGCTGCGTAGCCTGATCGAAAATCGGACGCGCATGCTGGCAGCGATCTCGCACGATCTGCGCACACCGCTGACACTGCTGCGCCTGCGCGCTGAAAACGTTGAAAACCAGCAAGAACGCGATAAGATGCTGGCCACGATTGCCGAGATGGACACGATGATCGGCGAAACTCTGAAATTTGCCCGCGATGAAGCGACGACTGAGATCCGGCGGCCTACCGATATCGTGGCGCTCGTCCAAAGCATCGTCGATGACATGGCCGATGCCGGCATGCCGGTAACAATGCAGCCAGCCGATTCTATCGTGTGCGACTGCCGGCCCGATGCTTTGAAACGCGCGATCCGCAACCTTCTCGACAACGCGGTCAAGTACGGCAATGCGGCGCACGTGGCGATCCAGACGGCGCCGAAGACGATCGAAATCGTCATCGATGATGAAGGTCCGGGGATTCCAGAGCAGGAGCTCTCGCGGGTGTTCGATCCCTTTTATCGTCTTGAGGAATCGCGAAGCCGGGACACAGGCGGCGTTGGGCTCGGCTTGGCGATCGCCCAGTCGATCGTGCAGGCTCACCGCGGCGACCTCGTTCTCAGCAACAGGCCGGCGGGCGGTCTTCGCGCCAAAATTTCTTTGCCGCATTGAGCGCCGGGAGCAAGTTCCATAACCTGTCATTATGCGAATCAACGCAAACATTTTCGTAGCACTAAGCGGTCAGCCAATAAGCAAGCGCCGCCTTCCCCCGCCTTCGATCATCAGTTCAGTCAACGCCCACACCAGCGCGTCAACGCGATCAGGGGAATAGCCCATTTCTTTGCGATCGAAATCGATAGTGAAAGCACACATCTGATCTTCGAGGCGGGGAAACGGCCCTACGTGGTGCACCCGTCCTTGCTCATATAACGCGCTGACCGGCTCAGCGCGGGTGACCTTGCCACGCGAGGCCCATACGGCGCTGTAAGGTATGCTGGGGTCGACCATGCGAAGGGTATTTTCGACCATCTCGCCGCCATTGTTGATCTCGGCAATGATACGGTCGCCCCTTCGCTCGCGGTGCAAGCCAATGGCTCTGCTCGCCCAGTCGTTCGGAGCGAAGACGCCGGAGATATCGTCGAGCACATAGGCGTGACCATTTTCGCCAAGCCCAGCACAGACAATTCCGCACTCGTTCGCATCTTCGGCGCTTGACGCATTCGGGTCGATGGCGACGACAATGCGGATGAGGGGCGGCAGCAGGTATTCTGCGACCCGGAGCCGTTCGATAAGAGCGCGTTTCCATAGCGAACCTTCAGCTTGTTCGAGCAGCTCCGCTTCCAGTTCCTGCCTCCCAAGCCTGGTGCCGCCGTACTTGCGCAATATCGTCTTGAGGAACTTGGGGGCAAGATTACTGCTGTTGTCGAAAGTCGACCCCCGCGTCAGCACGGTTCCGGATTCGGCAATGATCTGCTTAAGGAGCAGAATCGGCCGAGGCGTTGTGTCGTCACAAAGCAACGCACGCTCAAGACTGGCCTTACGGTAGGAGCCATCCCGTTCACCCGAGGGCCCCTCGCCCACCTGCTCCGCAACCGGTTTTACATTGGAGAGGTGAACTTCAAGGGCGAGATCCTGCCCGGTGAACAGTCGGCCATTTTGGACCGAGATCTCTTTGAGGCGGTTCAGGTGAAGCTCACTGAGCAAGTCAACAATCATACGACGGCTCGAATGCAGTCGGAGGCCCTGCTGACGGGCCGTCTTTTCGATGACCGCGGGAATCGCATGGGCCCGACCCACACCCGCAAAGGCAGCATCAAATACAGGTACTATCTCTCATCAGCCTTGATCGATGGGCGGCCAAACGAGGCCGGCACTGTAGACCGGGTGCCGGCGGCTGAGATCGAGGCCGTCGTTGCCCGCTCGGTGCGTGCGCATCTTAAATTGACCCCAACCGTCGAAGACAAGACCGTTATTGATACTCACGTCGATCGGGTCGAGGTTCATTCCCAGCAGTTGTTGATTCGCCTCATTGACCTATCCGCATCGGCGGACGCCACCAAGGCGCACGAGACCATTCAAGTTCCCTGGCAAAAGCAGCCATCGAAACGGCGACGCGAAGTGCTCCTTCCGGCTTCTGAGGCTCGGGCAGATGCACCTCCTATCCGCTCGGAGACCCGAACCACGTTGATTACCGCGATCGCACGCGGGCGACGCTGGTTGGACGAGGTCGTCACCACTCCCGGAGCGACTGCAGAAACCATCGCTCAGCGGGAAAGCTGCAGCCCCCGCAAAGTGAACATGACGATCTCACTAGCGTTCCTCTCCCCCGCCCTGGTTAAGGCCGCTCTTGAGGGTCGGCTGCCCAGAGGCATTGGCGCAACCCGGCTCTGCGATATGGCGCCGGAATGGTCGCGTCAGCACTCCGCGCTCGGCCTCACCCTGTAAATTCAAGACATGTCGAACCGGTCTCTGCCTGGGTCCGTCTCTGTTTCCGGGAAAACAGATTTGGAGGCCAGAGATTTTGGGTCGTGGCGGCTCCCTCCTTCTCCTCCCGGTGCCCGCAGAGACTTTCCCGACGCGTGCGGGCCGCGTAAAGCGGGCTTTTCGCTTCGGCTCGGGAAATCTCTACATATGAGGGAGTGCGTGGTGGGCCCGGCAGGACTCGAACCTGCAACCAGACCGTTATGAGCGGTCGGCTCTAACCGTTGAGCTACGGGCCCGGCACCAAGCAGTGGGACACTTCTAACAACTTGCGCGGGCGTTGCGCAATCGTCGGCGACCGCCTCCGGCGCGCCAAGCCCGCTTAAGCCGTTTATAATTTCAACAGACGCTTGGCGTTGCCGCTCAATATCTTGGCCTTGTCCTCGTCGGACAGCGGCACACCAGCCATCCATTCGACCGCCGGCTTGTTATCGGCGACGAACGGCCAGTCGACCGCGAACAGGATGTGGTCGACGCCCATCTCCATTACCGTGCACAGCAGCGCCGGATTGGAGAAGAAGCCACTGGTGGTGACGTAGAAATTCTTGCTGAAGACATCGCGGAAGCTCAGCGCCTTTTGCCCGGGCCGTTTGAGCGCGCTGTCGATGCGCCACATCAGGAACGGCAGCGTCTCGCCGAAATGGCCGAGCATGATCTTGAGGTTGGGATGGGCCTCGAACACGCCGGATAGCACCAGCCGGATCGCCTGCGTCGCGGTTTCCACCGTGAAGCCCCAGGCCGGGCGCACCACCAGCGGGAAGTCCTTGGCGTAATCCTGATAGTAGATTTCTGTCACCGTCGCGTTCGGCAGCGACGGATGCAGGTAGATCGGCACGTCGAGCTTTTCGGCGCGCGCGAAGATCGGCCAGTATTTCTTGCCGTCGATGAATTCGCCATTGGCCATGCCGTGGATCATCGCACCCTTGAAGCCGAGCTTGGTGACGCAGCGCTCGAGTTCGTCGGCGGCGGCCAAGGGATCGACGGTGGGGAGCGCGGCGAAGGCCGCGAACCGCTTCGGGTTGGCGGCGCATACCGCCGCCAGGCGGTCATTGACCTGCGCGGTCAAGGTGGCGGCGATCTCGAGCGGCAGCTTCTGGGTCGAGGGTGCGCCATGCGACAGGACCTGAACGTCGATGCCG
>JAQSCR010000050.1 GCA_029945495.1 Pseudolabrys sp.
CAGTACGACCATCGAGATCAACAGCCAGATGCCGTATTCGAAGAACAAAGCCGCTGACAGGCCAAGCAGGATCCAGAACACGATACGCAGAATTGGCTGCGGAATGGCGGCGACGATCGGATGGCTGAAGATCACCATGACGGTGAGGCCGAGGCCGACAGTACCGGCAAACAGCGGCGTGTAGCCGGCGAACAGCAAAACGACCAGTGCCGCCAGCGGCATCAGCAGATACCAGCTCTTTTTCAGCGCCGCGAGCGGGCTTGGACATTCGTCCTTGGACAGGCCGACGAGGCCGCGCTTGCCGGCCTCCAGATGCACCGCCCAGAATGCCGAATAGTAATAAAGGATCGCCGGCACGACCGCGGCGACGCAGACGGTCGAATAGGAGACGTTGATGGTCTCGGCCATGATGAAGGCGACCGCGCCCATCACCGGCGGCATGATCTGGCCGCCCATCGACGATGTCGCCTCGACCGCGCCGGCGAAATAGCCCGGATAGCCGTAGCGTTTCATCAGCGGGATAGTGAACTGGCCGACCGTCACCACATTGGCGATGCCGGAGCCGTTGATGGTGCCCATCATGCCGGACGCGATCACGGCCACCTTCGCCGGGCCGCCGCGCGCGTGACCGACCGTGCCCATTGCGAGATCGGTGAACAGTGTGATCATGCCTGCGCGTTCGAGGAAAGCCCCGAACAGGATGAAGAGAAAAATGTATGTCGACGAAACGTAGACCGGTATGCCGTAGATGCCTTCGGTGCCGAGGAACATCTGGTCGACGACCTGATCAAAGTCATAGCCCCGAGTGTTGAGCGGGCTCGGCAGGTATTGGCCGAACAGGCCGTAGGCCAGAAACACCGCGCAGATGATCGGCAACAGCGGCCCCATCATGCGGCGTCCCGCCTCGAACACGATAGCGACGACGACGACGCCGACGATGATATCGGCCATGCTCGGGTCGCCGGCGCGCAGGATCAGGTCGTTGTAGAATACCCAGTGATAAAGACCGAGTGCGAAGCCGATGATGCCGATCGTCCAATAGACCAGTTTGGCGCCGCGCTTGTCGGTCAGCGTCGCGGTCACGCCGAACACGACGATCATCAGAAAGCCGACGTGCACCGAGCGCACAACCTGACTCGCCAGCGGACTGAAGGTGGCGGTGACGATTTGAAAGGCGGAGAAAGCGACCGCGATCCAGAACAATGCGCGCCCTTCGAAATCGTGGCCCCAGCCTTTTTCCAGCCGGGCTTCGGTCTTGGTCTGGCCGGGGATGGGCGTGACGGGTGTCAAAGCGGCGACGTCGACGGCGGTCATGAACGCGTATCCTGTGGTTGCTTCGCGCTAGGTCGTTTATTTTTCGTCATTACGGGGCGCGGGTGAAACGGCCGCGCCCCGGATTGGCGATCAATAAAGAAGCGGTGCGAAGGCGCCGAGATGGGCCTTCGCACCGCTGATTGGCGACCCTAAAGAACGCCCTTTTCCTTGAAGAATTTGGCGGCGCCCGGATGCAGCGGAACCGGCGGGTTCTTGCCTGCCTGATCCAGCTTGATGTCCTTGGCGGCCGCGTGCGCAGCCGTCATGCCTGCCAGGTTGTCGAAGATGGTCTTGGTCATCTCATAGACTTCCTGGTCCGGTAGATCGGAACGGGTGACGAGATAGTTCTGCACCGCGGCGGCGTCGACGTCCTTGTCGTTGCCTTTGTAAGTGCCGCCCGGAATCGGCAGCGACTGATAGGGCGAGCCGATTTTGGCGATCACCGACTTCGGAATTTCGACAATGACGCAATCGATGGACGCGCAGAGGTCACGGATCGCCGACACGCCGAGGCCGGCCGAGATCAGCGTCGCGTCGAGCTGGCGGTTCTTCATCAGTTCGACCGACTCGTTGAACGGCAGATATTCGACCTTGCCGAGATCGGTGTACTTAAGTCCGGCGCCATTGAGAATGGCGCGGGCATTGAGTTCGGTGCCGGATTTCGGCGCGCCGACCGCGAGGCGCTTGCCTTTCAGGTCGGCCAAAGTCTTGATACCCGAATCTTTCGAGGCGGCGATCTGGATGTAGTTTGGATAGATCGCCGCGACGGTGCGCAGCTTGTCGAGCTTGGCCTTGAAGCCGACTTCGGCGTTACCGTTCCAGGCATCGGCAAGCGAATCGCCGAGGGTGAAGGCGATTTCACCCTTGCCGCTCTGCAGCAGATTGAGATTCTCGACCGACGCCTTGGTCGATTGCACGGACGGCTTCACGTCTTTCATTTTCTCGGCGTAGATTTTCGACATGGCAACGCCGAGCGGGTAATAGACGCCACCGGTGCCGCCGGTGAGAATGTTGATGAATTGTTCGGCCTGAGCGCCGAGCGGAACAAATGCGATGGCCGCCGCCAGCACGCCGAATTTTGCAATCTTTGAATAACCGGTCATCAGAGCGAATCCTCCATTTTGATATATAAAGCCGGCATTCACAGCCGTCTTTGTGTTCTTGTAGCGGGACATAACACCGATGGCGATGCCACGCGGGGTTTGCCATGGCGATGCCGTCAGGTGCCCCGTTCTTGGGAGCGCGCCGCAATCTTAGGGGAATGGTCCCGGGATTCAAACCGAATTGCGGTTGAAATTCAGGCGGTCCGGGTCCGCGGTACGGCAAAACTACCAAAATAGCCGATGGCGCTCAGGACGGCGATGCAGAAGCTGACCGGCCAGTCGGTCTGAAAGGCGAAGGCGATGCCGAGCCAGGCCTCGGTGAGCGCCAGCGCGGCCGACAGTATCAGCCCGCTCCACAGGCCGGTGGTGACGCGCTGCGCCGCGGCGGCAGGGCCCACCATCAGTGTGAACACCATCAGCACGCCGACGATCTGCGCGCAGGCCGACACCGCAATCGCCACGATGGCCAGAAAGGCGGTCGAGATGAAACGCAAGCTTACGCCCTTGGCCTCGGCCAGTTCCGGTTGCAGGCTGGCGAAGATCAGCGGCCGCATGATCGCGGCCAAAGCGAGCAGCGTGATCGCGCCGAGCGCTGCCAGTGTGGCGATCATCGCGTGATCGACCGCCAGTACATTGCCGAACAGCAGCGCGGTCGCCTGCGTCGCGAACGACGTATAGTAGTGCAGGAACAGCAGGCCGAAGCCGAGCGACAGCGCCAGCACGACGCCGATGGCGACGTCGCGGTTGCTGATGCGATCGCTCAAGAATCCCATGACGATGCCGGCGGCAAGCGTAAAGCCGACCAGGCCCCACAGCGGCGCCAGCCCGATCAGTCCGGCGCCGGTCGCACCCGCGAATCCAATATGCGACAGCGCGTGGCCGGCAAAGGTCTGCCCGCGCATCACCAGAAAATAGCCGACGACGCCCGACACTACCGCCACCATGCCTGCGGCGGCGAAAGCATTGGTCATGAATTCATAGTGAAACATGTCAGTGCTGATGCCCGTGGTCGTGATGGCCGTGCTCGTGGCCGTAGTCATGCATGTGGTCGGCGCGCTCGACATCGCGGCCGCGCGACAGCACGAAAATATGCCCGCCGGCGCGCAGCACCTCGATATCGGTGGCGTACAGTCGCGACAGCACCGGCGCCGTGACGACGTCATCGACCCGGCCGAGCACGGCCTGGCCGTTGCCGAGATAGAGCACGCGGTCGATGGCGCCGAGCAACTGGTTCAACTCGTGCGCCGAGAACAGCACGGTGATCTTGCGCTCGCGGCAGACTTTCCTGATGACGTCGATGACGACTTCCTGGTGGCGGGCGTCTAAGCTGATCAAGGGTTCGTCGAGTAGCAGCAGCTTCGGCTCGCCGATCAAGGCCTGCGCCAGCAGCAGGCGCTGGCGTTCGCCGCCCGACATGTCGGACAGCGCGCGGCTCGCCAGATCGCGCGCGCCGACGGCATCTAACGTCGTTTCGATCTTGCTGCGATCCGGCGCCGATAGCGATGGCAGGCCCCAGCGTTGGCCATGCATCGAGCTGGCGATGTAATCGAGCCCGCGCACGCGCAGATCGGGCAGCACGGTGCGCAGTTGCGGCAGATAGCCGATCGCGGCGTCGCCGCAATGCGGCACGCGGCCGAACACGGTGAGACGCCCGGCGCTCGGCGGCAACAGGCCGAGGATCGCGCGCATCAGCGTGGTCTTGCCGGCGCCGTTGGGGCCGAGCACGCCGATGAATTCGCCGGGCTCGATGGCGAAGCCGATGTCCTTGAGGACCGCGCAGCCGCCGATCTTAAGCGTGGCGTGGTCGAGCGCGATGATATTTTCTTTTGTCATTCCGGGGCGTTCGCCTGAGCCTGCAAGGCGAGGGCGGGCGAACCCGGAATCCAGTTCTGGATTCCGGGTCCGGTTCTTCGGACCGTCCCGGAATGACAGTGAAATAACACTCTCACGAACTGGGTCCCGTCAGCGCCTTGTCGAGAGCATTGAGTTCGCCGAGCATCCAGTCCTCGAATGAGACATTGGCCGGCTGGGTCTCGGTGACGCCGACCACCGGCACTTTCGCCTTGTTGGCGATGGCCAGCATGCGCTCGGTCAGCTTTTCCGACACCTGCTTGTTGTAGATCAGCGCTTTGACCTTGCCGTTCTTGAGGTCGTCCTCGAAGGCGGCGACGTCGCGCGCGCTCGGCTCGGTATCGTTCATCATCGCCAGTTGGAAATTCTGATTGCGCATGGTCAGGCCGAGCGCCTCGGCCATCAGCCCGAACACCGGCTCGGTGGCGGTCACCGGCTTGCCGGCATGTTTGGCTTTGATTTGCGCGGCGCGCTGCGCAACGCGGTCGAGGTCGGCCAGCGTCTTGGTCAGGCGCTCGGAATATTCGGCCGCATGGCCGGCATCGGCCTGGCTCAACGCCGCGGCGATCGCTTTGGCGACCGCCGGCATGGTAGCCGGCGCGTACCACAAATGCGGATTGCCGCCAGCCTTGGCGTTGACGAGCTGCGCCGCGCTGATGACCGTGCGGCCCGGCCGCGGCGCGGCGGCGATCAGCTTTTCCATCCACGGGTCGTAATCGGCGCCGTTGACGATGACGATCCGCGCGTCGGCGATCTGGCGCACCACGCCGGGCGTGGTCTCGAACAGATGCGGGTCCTGATCCGGATGGGTCATGACGCTGGCGACCGTGACCCGGTCGCCGCCGATC
>JAQSCR010000051.1 GCA_029945495.1 Pseudolabrys sp.
AACGCCCGGTCGCAATCAGTTGGAACAGGTGGTCGCAATCACCCGGTGCGCTCAGTTTTGCTGATGAAACGGAAGGCCCCGCTCCCGTTATCTTAACGCGACGCGGTGGAACCCGTTCCAAACAATTGAAAACATTAATCTTTTTCTGAAAATGCCAATGCTCCGCCGCTGCCCGCACCCTGAAAAGGCGCAGCTGTCAAAAGCCGGGATCACTTTTGGTATTTCGGCCCGTGGACCGCAAAGGTTACAGCGCTAGAAAAATAAATAGGGGCTGGGCTATTCTGATTTATGCGGCCGCCACTTCATTGAGGAACGCGCCGATTGCCAGGCGTAATTCCTCAGTTCGGTCGGCTACTTCAACCGACGTTTGCTGAACGGTGGCCGCCGACTGCAGTGTAACGGCCACCGCCGACGTTACTTGAGCTATGCCTTCCGCGGCTTTCTGGGTTTCCGTGGCCGTCCGTTGTATGTTTTCAGAAATCTCCGCGGTCGCAAATCCCTGCCTCTCGACCGCCTGGGCGATCAATAATGCGTACAAATTGACTTCTTCCATTTGTGCCGCAAGCGCCTGGATCGCCTTCGCCGAAATTCCAGTAGACGTCTGGATCGCACCGATCTGGACCGCAATCTCGTCGGTTGACCTTGCCGTCTGCTGAGACAGGGACTTTACTTCCGCCGCTACAACCGCAAAGCCTTTGCCCAGATCGCCCGCTCGCGCGGCTTCAATTGTCGCGTTCAGGGCAAGAAGATTTGTTCGACTGGCGACGTCACGAATGAGGTCCACAACCTCTCCGATCTTTCTTGCCGACTCGGCAAGGCCTGTTACCGACTTATTTGTGATCCGCGCGCCGTCGGTTGCGCTCATGACAATATTCTTTGTGTCGGTTACCTGACTCGTGATGTCGCGGATCGACGCAGCAAGCTCCTCCGCCGCTCCAGCCACTATTTGCACTTTGGAAGACGCTTCGGCCGACGATCCAGCGGCGTCCGTTGCCTGCTTGGCGGTTTTTCGGGCCGATTGAGTCAAAGCCTTTGCGGTTTCCTGCATATTCTCCATGTTGCCACCGACGACAGCAAGAAGTTCATGAACGAGATTTCTGAACTCTTCTATCGCTTTATCGACCCGGCTTTGACGGAGCTTGCGATTGTCACCTTCACGCTTGGCATTGGCCTCGAGCTGGTCCTTTTCGAGTGCATTACGATGAAAGACCCTAAGCGCCGTATACAGTTGCGCAGCCTCGGTTCTACCATCGATTTCTGATATTTCTATATCAAGCTTTCCTGCCGCAATTTCGGAGTTTATGCGAAGCACGTCGGAGAATGTTCGGCGCACATAGGCGCTGATGAAATAGCCCAACGCTCCGACGACAATCGATCCGACGCAGATCAATGCTGTTAGGACGACGAAGCTGGTCTGGCTTCCCTCCATTAGATTCGTCCATTCCGCCTTGCGCCCTTCCCCGGCGATTAATACCAGCAGATCCATACTTTGCTCGGCAGCCTTGAGCCCCTGAGCGAGCCCGTCCAGGTCAACGGAAGACGGCGACAAGGACTTTTCGACGCCATCGGCGCCGTCCAGAATTGGCTTAAAATACTTTTGCAGCGCCGCGACACTATTCTCTGCGGCCGCGGCACGCGCGGCCTCGACAAAATCAGTTGCAGACGTGCGAACCACACTCTCAGGCACGGATCCAGCGTGCGCGGCGGCAAACATCGCGATTTGGTGATTGGTCGATGCGGATCGAACGTAGTTTTCAAGCTCGATGTAAGTAGAGTTTTTCTTTAGAAGGTCGCGATTTGCCCTCTCGATAAGAAAATACTCGACGCCAAAAACCGCGTAGCCAATTAAAGATACTCCAACGAGCAAAAGCAGCCACCGCGAAATTGATACCCGAAACGCCAGCCGCCTAAGCAAGAAAAATGCTCTGTGAAGGTGGCCGCCATCCCTGTCGAGTGAAGCGCGCATTGTTGAGACTTCGTTTGGAGAGGGCCAACGTCGGCCTGTCAAATTATGGTTACCAAACGCTTAACTGCTCGATACTACCGGCTCCGCTACGATAAAATGCCGATTTTCAACGAGCCGCTCCACATCGGAATCTTTCCTTGGCCTTGAATCTTTACCCACATTTTCCGTCCCCGGCGCACTACAGGCGCCGCCGCCAAGAACGCAGAACTTCGCGCAATTTGGGTGATTGAGGGCGACCGCCTTTGACGCATCTTCAAGGGTTGCTCCGAGTTCAAATTCCTTGTCATAAGGAATAAGGGTGCACGCCAGAACGACGGGATGCTTTGCTCCCTGTCGCTTTACCACCATGCGCGAACTTGAGCACATAACGTCTCCCGGCGACTTGCCGAGAATGTCCCAACACGCTTCTGTAATTTCCGGAACGTCGGCGTGCGGATCCATTTCAGGGAAAAACACGAGTTGGTCCGGGTCGTTTACGTCGATGGAAATGCGGTACTCTTTAAACAGATCACCAAAGCCTCTTCGCTCGGCCTGAAGATCGTCGCCCCACATTGTCCGCCCGGCGACCGCCACCTTAAATCCGGATTGGGAAAGCCAAAAAAGTCCGTCCAATGTCGGCTTGAAGGTGCCCTCGCCGCGTTCTTCCTCGTGCCGTTCCGCGGAGAAATGATCAATAGAGACGCGGACAACCAGCCTGTCGCCGAAGCGCTTATTTAATTCGAGTAACTGCTTCTTGCTGCGCTGCATCGGCCGCATGGCGTTCGTCAATACCAGAACCCGGAAGCCCCGCGTCAGACAATCCTCCAGCATGCCAAGAAGCTCCGGATTCATGAACGGCTCGCCGCCGGTAAATCCGATCTCTTCTGTCTTCAGATTGTCGCGCTCGATCTCATCCAGATAGCTAGCAACTTCAACCCTGGAGAGATAGGCGAGTCGATCGTTCCTCGGACTCGATTCAATATAGCAGTTTCGACAGGTAATATTGCAGAGCGTTCCGGTATTAAACCAGAGAGTGCTCAATTGCTTCAGTGCTACGGCTGCACGCGGCTCGCCGTTCGCAGTGACCTTTGGGTCCTTGAATTTCAATGGGTCCAGCTTTGGCACCGCATTCCGTTCGCCCAATGGCCACAGCTGATGCAAATGAGGCACTTCGCTACGAACTCTCAGCTTCGGAGCAGATTCTCGCCTATACAGGCATTGACCTTCTTCTAGCGCGATGCCTCGTTCGCTAATTTCCTTGAACGGAAGCACATCGCAATTTGGCCAAAGGCCTGTTTCCAGCGCACCCGCGTATTCCTCTGGCAAACCTGCGCGGCGCATCTTCGCCGCAGCGCTCGCATGGTCATATCGAAATGCGCGATGTTCGATCGAGATGCCATCATGGCTCGGGGTAACGATACTGTACCAGCCTCTCGCCGTTCCGTCGTTCGCCGGCATACCAATGGCTCCGGCGTTGTGCCACAGACGTCCACCCAGCATCTGTGTGAATGGCAAGCCGCAATGACCGGAAATAACGCCGTCGTAGTGAGCCATATCAAGTTGCCGGCCTTTGATTGCTACGGCAGTCGACGCAAAAACAAACTGATTGATATGTTCAACACTTCCGTGCACCACCGCAAACCGGTATCCGCCAAGTTCTAAATCAATCCGGCGTGGCAATCCTGCCATCCACGCCAATGCGTCATTCCCGAGTTCCTCCATAGCATGCGTAAACCAGGCGGCGGAAAGACGCTCGCAAGCGCTTCCAGCGGGAAATCCGCACCCGCAATCCGCCGCGCCGGCCGCCAGGCTCTCCTCGCAATTGCCCATGACAACACGGAATCCGGCGCTGCGAACGATTTCCACTGTCGCTGCTGGATCGGCACCGTAAGCAACGACATCGCCGGTACAGATGACTTGCGCCGCGGGGATCCCCATACGTCCCGCCTCAGCCAGCAAAGATTGCGTGGCTTCAAGATTGCTGTAAGGCCCGCCGAACACCAATACGGGACTATCGACGCGCACGACGGGAATGGGTCTATTCATATCGATATTTTTACCACGTTTGTAATGTAGACACTCAGAACCAAGGCGCTTTCATTGCTGCCCTATGCAGGCAATCGCGCTCGACTTGAGAACCGCCGCTCGATTAAACGATCTACGGATAGCGCGCCCGGCCCCATAGCAATGATAGCCATCGCCATCGCCGCCCACGGCAGATGGAAATTTGCCCAACCGTCCGGCACGACGAGTTGGATAACCGCCGTCATACCCAGGAGACCAAAGGCGCTGAACCGCGTTGCGAGGCCGATCACGAGCAGAATTGGCAGCACGATTTCGGCGATACCGTCCAATAACGCCAAAATTTCCGGCGCAGGCAATTCATACTCATTGCCAAAAACGTGAAGCTTGAACTGGTCTTCAAAAAGAAATGCTGCGGCAGGCGAAAGCGACAGAAAACCATCCCATTTTGTCAGGCCAGATTTATAAAATGGAACCGCCAACGCCACGCGAAGTAACGGCGGCGCCAACAAATGCGCTATGCGCGCCATTAAGCCGATAATCGAGCGAATGGTTTGCCCTACGAAGGTCATATTGAATCCCTTTTCGCCCACGTTCTCACGACCGACTCTTCGGTTTGAGCGGCATCAGCCGCAATGGAATAGCCAACGAAGACGCCAGCGCCGATCAGCGCCGCTATATTTCCCGAAAGATCGAAATTTCCGGCATCGCTCATTGCAGATTTAGCCGCCTCGCCGAGTGTCTTTCCGCTCGTTAAAGCTGACAAGAAGGTCGCGCCGCGGGGTGGGATCGAGCGGACTTCGACATCAGCCGCCGGACGTACGACCAACACGTCCTCACCGCCCGATTCAAGGTCAACCGCAGATGGCACTCCGTCGGCAACATTCATGCGCCAGATCGTCAACGCCGGGAATTGCGACTGGACAATGCGAAGTGAAGGATGAATGGCAAAACGGAGGTCAGCAATCCGATCGCCCGGTATTTCGGCGAATACTCCCGGATCAAGCGGCGACGCTTCCCGGGCGTGATAGGCTTTGGTCCAGGCACGTTCGATCCGGGCAACATCGGGCAGATAGGGCAAAGGTGCGGCGGGCTCGAATTCGGCAATGAATTCTGCAAAGCCCATCCCGTAGTCAAGCAA
>JAQSCR010000052.1 GCA_029945495.1 Pseudolabrys sp.
GACGTGGCCCGCTTCGACCGCTGCGATGGCTTGTGCAAAGACAGCGGCGAGGTCGCCGATCGATTCAATCGGGCCGAAACCTAGCGCGCCTTGCGCGCGGGCCATGCCGGCGAGATCGATGTCGGGTTCGGAAATGCGCTGGCCGATCCAGCGGTTTTCGACCGGCCGGCTGCGCATGCGGGCGACCCGTTCCTGGTGCAGCTCGTCATTGAAGAAGGAGCGGTTGTTCGCCGACACGATCAGCAGCGGGATGTGGTAGTGCACCGCGGTCCACAGCGCAGTGATGCCCATCAGCAGATCGCCATCGCCGCAAACCGCGACCGGGAGCCGGTCGGAGCCCTTCAGCGCCAGCGCCGCGCCGACCGAAATGCCGGGACCGCCGCCGACGCCGCCGCCGCCATCGGAGCCGAGATAATCGAGCGGATGGCGCAACGGCCAGCTGGCGCCGTTCCACGACAGCGACACATGGGTGAGGGTGGTCGGTCTATCGCCGACGGCGCGGCGCAGCGCGTCGGCCATGTGATCGACGGTGATCTTGGTGCCTGACAGTTTCGGAAATTCGTGCGGCGTTTTCGGCAGCGCGCGTGGGCTGCCGGGGCCGAGCGCTTCCAGCAAGGCCGGCACGGCGATGTCCGGCTCGCAATCGATCATCACATCGACCGGCGGCAGGCCCTGATAGTCCATGCTCCAGCCATTGTGCAGGCGATGGTCGAGCGACACTTGCACGACCTTGGCGGTGACAGGGCCGCCGGTGCTTTTGAAGGTGCCGGCGATATCGAGCCAGTCGAGGCTGAGGATGACGTCGGCCGTGCGGATGGCGTCAGTTGCTTCCGGGGCGAGCGAGATCACGCCAGGCGCGCCCGCATGCAGCGGATGATCGGTCGGGAACGCGGCGGCCACCTTCAATTCGGTGATGACGCGCGCGCCGAGCCGCTCGGCCAGAACGATACGGGTCTTCCAGGCGTCGACGTCGCGCGAGACGCGGCCGGCGAGAATGACCGGGTTCTTAGCGCCGCGCAGCAGCGCCGCCGCCGCCTTGATGGCGCCGGTGTCGGCCGCGCTCTTCACTGTCGGCATGAACCGCTTGGCGTCGATCGATTCGACCGGCTCGGTGAGCTTGGCCTCCTGCAACTCGACGTCGAGATTGACGTAAGTCGGGCCGCACGGCGCGGTGTTGGCGATCCAGGCGGCGCGCAGCACCGACTCGCGGGCGGCGAGCGCCGAGCCCGGCTGGTCGTCCCATTTGGTATAGCCGCGCACCAGCGCGCCCTGGTCGCGTGCGGTGTGGATCCATTCGATCCACGGCCGCCGCTTGACCGAGTCGATCGGCCCGGTGGCGCCGAGAATGAGCATCGGCATGCGGTCGCACCAGGCGTTGAAAACCGCCATGGTGGCGTGCATCAGGCCGACATTGGAATGCACCGCCGCGGCCATCGCCTTGCCGGTGACCTTGGCATAGCCGTGCGCAATGGCGACCGCGCTCTCCTCGTGCAGGCACAGCAGCATCTGCGGCTGCGCGTTGCCGAGATAATTCACCAGGCTGTCGTGCAGGCCGCGATAGCTCGCGCCGGGGTTGAGCGCGATATAGGGAATGTCGAGCGCGCGCAGCGCGTCGGCGACGATGTCGCTGCCGAAGGCGGCGGCATTGACGCCGGCGGGGACGGGACGGTCGACGGCGGCGGTATCGGCCGGCGCTTTGGCGGGATTGGTCTGCGGCATCGGTTTGCGGTCAGTTCGTCGCGCTCCCTCGGCCTGAATAGGCCGCCGGGCCGTTTCCGGCTGACGCTTTCTCCCCATTATTGGCGCCCGTTGGTTCGGCGCAGCGGATGTTGTCGCACACTATAGGCTTTGACATTAGCGCGTAATAGCCAATAAATACGCACGGCATTGTTGCAAAATCTACACCAATTGGGAGACCGCGTGGATCGCTTTCGCACCATGGAAAGTTTCGTCCGCGTGGTGCGCGCCGGCAGCTTCACCATCGGCGCCAGCCAGCTCGGCCTGTCGCGCGCTCTGGTGTCGCGCCACGTCAGCGACCTGGAGGCCCATCTCGGCGTCCGCCTGCTCAACCGCTCGACGCGGTCGCTGGCGCCGACCGAAGAGGGCACGGCCTATCTCGAATTCTGCGAGAAGGTCTTGCGCGAGATCGAAGCCAGCGAGCGCGCCATCCTGCACACGCGGCTGGAGCCGGCCGGCACGCTCAAGGTGCTGGCGCCGAAATCGTTCGGCGCCATGCATCTGTCCGACGCCGTCGTCGGCTTCGCCAAAGCGCAACCGCGCCTGCGCGTCTCTTTGTTGCTCGAGAACACGCCGTATCGCGGAACCTATGATTTCGCCGAGCGCGATCTCGACGTCGTTCTGTGCTTCTCGACGATGCGCGGATCGTCGGTGGTCGAGCAGAAGATTGCGACGCTCGATTGGGTCTTGTGCGCGTCGCCGGATTACCTCGCGCGCGCCGGCAAGCTGACGAACCCGGCCGATCTCACTGACCACGCCTGTCTCGTGCATGTCGGGGTGTCACCAAGCGATGCGGTCTGGCGATTGAGCGGCGCCGACGGGCAGATCGCGGTCAAGGTGCCCGCGGCGTTTTCATCCGATAGCGCGTTCACGTTGCGCAAGGCCGCGATGGCCGGTCTCGGCATTACGATGATTCCGCGCTACGCGGTCGCCGACGATCTTGCCAGCGGCGCGCTGGTGGTGGTGCTGCCGCGCTACAAGGTTGCGCCGCGCCCGTTCCTGGCGGTCTACTCGAAAGCCTTGGTGACGCCGGCCAAGGTGCAGGCCTTCGTCGACTATCTGAAGACCTGGATCCTCGAGCGCGATTTCGACGGTACGGGAGCATGATCCCGAAAAGCATGCCCTCGGGCTTGACCCGTGGGTGGGAACCGGTTTTCGGATAAGATCATGCTCAAATAAGAAACTAGCCCGGCTGACGCAAGCGCGTTAGCACTTTCAGCCCGGCATAGCCATCGACCGGATCCATGCCGACGCTTTTCTGGAACGCGCCGATCGCCTTGACCGTGTCGCTGCCGGTGCGTCCGTCGATGCCGTCGGTCTTGAAGCCGCGTTCGTTCAGCCTACGCTGGATTTCCTTGACCTCGTCGATGGTGAGCACGCGCTCGCCGCCGGGAAACTGCTGGCGGAAACCGCCGCCGCCGCGAACGAGATCGCCGAGATGCAGCAAGGCCAGCGTGTAGTTCGCCGACGGATTGTAGGAATAGACGCTGCGGAAATTTTGTCCGACCAGAAACGCCGGTCCGCCGCCAATCGGCAGCCACAGCTTCACCTGGTCGTCCGGCCGCGCGAAGGCCGCGCCATCCGCGCGGCGCACGCCGAGCGCCTGCCATTTTTCGTATGAGCGCCAGCTGCGATTGTCGGCCAGATGCGTGTTGAAGCCGGGCGGCAATTTTGCCTCGCAGCCCCAGGCCTCGCCGCGGCGATATTTGCCGCGCTCGACCAGATAGCGCGCGGTGCCGGCCAGCGCATCGTCCGGTTTGCCGAACGGGTTGGCGCGGCCGTCGCGGTCGTAGTCGACGCCGAGATGCAGCCAGACTTCCGGCATCCATTGTGTATGACCCATGGCGCCGGCCCAAGAGCCGATCATGCCGGCCGGCTGCGCCCAGCCGCGATCGACGATGATCAGCGCATTGATCAGCTCGGCCTCCCAATATTTGCGCCGGCGCGCCTCACCGTAAGCGAGCGCCGCCAGAGCGGGGATCACCGGCCGCATATATTTCGGATTGTCGATGACGTCGCCGAACGAGGACTCCATGCCCCACAGGCCGAGCATCACGTAGCGGTCGACGCCGTAATCGGCTTCGACGCGCGCCAGCACGCTGGCATATTCCTTCGCGCGTTGCTTGCCGGTGATAACGCGCCAATCCGAACAGCGGCGGTTGATGTATTGCCACATCTGCTCGGTGAACTCGGGCTGCTTGCGCTGCAGCTCATAGACGCTGGTGTCCGGCATCACCGCGTTCATGACGCGGTCGTAAGTTGGCGCCGAGACGCCGCGCTTCAAGGCGTGGTCGCGAAAGCCCGCGACCCACCGGGCAAAGCCGGGCGGCTGGGCCGCGCGCGCGGCGCCGCCGAAGGCGAGAGTTGCCGCGATGCCGAGCGCGCCGCCGATTACAGTACGGCGGTTGAGTTGCGGAATGAGCGGGAAAACGGCGTCGATTCGGTTCATGACCGGCAGTCTAGCGGCTGGCCACCGGCAAACAATCAATTGCCGCCCAAAACGTCGCGCGCGGCTGGCTTCAATCGAAGCAGCCTCCGCGACAGTCTGCCGCGGAGGCAGCAATAGAGCGGGTCGAGCCGAAGTTACTTGAGGGTTCCGTTGACCGAGGCGCCGGCGCCGCCGGAACCCGTCGTCGTACCGCTCTTCTTCTTTACGATCGAATTGCCGGACGCATCGACGCCGGCATGAGCGCGGCTGCCGCCCACATTGGCGTTGGCGCCGGTGTTGGCATTCAAATGGGTCGAGCCGCTGGTTCCAGCGGTCCCGGTTCCAGCCGCTGCGCCGCCGGAAGCGCCGATGCCGACACCGACTTGAGCAAAGGCCACGGTGGTGGCGAGAGCGAACGCACTGGCGAGCAAGGCCGTCTTGAACTGCTTCATTGAAATTCTCCTCGGCATGACGGGCTGAAAGGTTCCCCGCCACCGACAAATACGCGCGGCGGGTCTGTCCGGTTAACGGTGGGCGGCGGTGATGGTTCCGACAACACGGACTTTACGTCACTCGTCCTGCGCGCGGTGCTTCCTGCGGCGGTGGCGGCGCGGCCGTTCCGCCTTTGCTTTGGCGGGCTTGACTTCGGACCCTTTGGCATCCGCAGCTTTCGCTTCGCCCGGCAGCGGCGGATGCAGGATGACCGGCGGCTTGTCGGGAATAACCGGCGGAGGATCGCCCGGCTTGATCTCGGTGCCGCGACCGCCGATCAGTTTCTCATACGCCAGCACCAGCGACATGTAGGGGTTGACCCAGACCCAGCCGAGTTTGGTGACGACCTGCATGTTGAAATGCAGATGGTACGACGTGCCACTTTCGAAATCGCCCCAGGTCGCCACCTTGCCGATGATTTCGCCCTGGCTCACT
>JAQSCR010000053.1:0-4070 GCA_029945495.1 Pseudolabrys sp.
GGCGAAGCCGCGGTGCGCGCCGGCGAGGCGAAAACGCAGCCGCTGTTCCGTGTCGCCGTTGCGTCGGCGACGGTCGAGCCGCACAGTCCGACGCTGACTTTGTCCGGCCGCACCGAAGCCGATCGCAAGGTTGCAGTCACCGCGCGCACCGGCGGCATATTGACCGAGTTGCGCGTCAAGCGCGGCCAACAGGTCAAGCAGGGCGACGTTCTTGCCGTACTCTCCGACGATGCGCGCCTGGCGCAGGTGGCGCAGGCGGAAGCCCTGGTCGATCAGCGCAAGGCCGAGCTCGATGCCAAGCGCACGTTGATTGCCACCGGCGCGCTGCCCAAGCTCGATCTGGTCAATCTTGAATCGCAATACAAATCGGCGGAGGCCTCGCTTGGCGTCGCGCGCGCCGAACTGGAGCGCAGCATCGTGCGCGCGCCCTGGGCCGGCGTCATTACCGACGTGCCGGCGGAAGTCGGCGGCGCCGCCTTCTCGATGGCCGGCAAGGAGATCGCCACGCTGGTCGCGCTCGATCCGATGCTGGCGGTGGTCGAGGTGTCGGAGCGCAAGCTCGCCGGCATCAAGGTCGGCGAGCCGGCGGAAGTCCGTCTGGTCACCAATCAAACCGTCACCGGCCGCGTCCGCTACGTGTCGAGTTCGGCGAGCGCCACCACGCGAACGTACCGCGTCGAGGTGGAACTGCCGAATGCCGACCGGAAGATTCCCGACGGCATCACCGCTGAAGTCGTCGTGTCGCTGAAATCCGTGCCGGCGACCAAGGTGCCGCGCTCGGCGCTGACGATTTCATCCGCCGGCGACATCGGCGTGCGTGTGGTCGGCGACGGCGACACGGTGCAGTTCGTGCCGGGGCGTATCGTCGAGGACCAGCAGGACACGATGTGGCTGTCCGGCATTTCCGAGGGCGCGCGCATCATCGTGCGCGGCCAGGACTTCGTGCGCGAGGGCCAGAAAGTCGCGACCGTCGATGCCGCCGCCGAACGGGCCGAGAAATAATCGGCGCATGGTCCCGAAAAGCGGGCACCGGTTTTCGGACAAGATCATGCGCAATTGGAAAAAGTCATGACCGGCTTCATCAACTACGCCATCACGCATGCGCGCCTGACGTTGGCGACGCTCGCCTTCCTGCTGCTGGCCGGCCTCGTTGCCTATGTGTCGATCCCGAAGGAAGCCGAGCCGGATGTGAAGGTGCCGATCATCTATGTGCAGCTCGCCCAGCGCGGCATCAGCCCGGAAGATGCCGAACGGCTGCTGCTGCGCCCGGTCGAGACGCAATTGAAGTCCGTCTCGAACGTCAAGGAAATGCGTTCGACCGGCTATGAAGGCGGCGGTTATGTGCTGCTCGAATTCGAGGCCGGCTTCAATTCCGACGCGGCGCTTGCCGACGTGCGCGCCAAGGTCGACCAGGCCAAGCACGATCTGCCGAAGGACGCCGACGAGCCGTCGGTGCAGGAGGTCAACCTCTCGCTCTATCCGGTGCTGGTGGTGACGCTTGCCGGCGAAGTGCCGGAGCGCACGCTGCTGCGTATCGCCCGCGACGCCAAGAACCAGATCGAGCAGCAGCCCGGCGTGCTGAAGGCCGAATTGCGCGGCGCGCGCGACGAGGCGGTCGAAATCACCGCCGAGCCGATGCTGATGAAGAGCTACGGCATTTCGCTCGATCAACTGATCTCGGTAACGCAGCAGTCGAACAGCCTGATCGCCGCCGGCGCGCTCGAAGGCGCCAGCGGGCGTTTCGCGGTGAAGGTCCCCGGCCTGATCGAAGAACCGCAGGACATGCTGAAGATCCCGGTCACATCGACTGCCGGCGCGACGGTGACGTTGGGCGACGTCGCCACCGTGCGGCCGACGTTCAAGGATTCAACCTCGATCACCCGCGTCAACGGCAAGCAGGCGATGACGATCGAGGTAAGCAAGCGCAGCGGCGCCAACCTGATCGAAACCGTCGACGGCGTGAAGAAGCAGGTGGCGTTGATGGAGAAGACCTGGCCGGCCGGCGTCCAGGTCGGCTTCACCCAGGACAAATCCAAGCTGATCCGTCAGATGCTCGCGGATTTGCAGAATTCGGTCGCGACCGGCGTGCTGCTGGTGGCGGTGATCATCCTGTTCGCGCTCGGCTTCCGTGCCTCGCTGTTCATCGGCATCGCTATCCCCGCGTCGTTCCTGGCCGGCGTGCTTGGCCTGCAGCTAGCCGGCCTCACGGTCAACATCGTCGTGCTGTTCTCGCTGATCCTCGCTGTCGGCATGCTGGTCGACGACGCGATCATCGTCTCGGAGTTCGCCGAGCGCCGTATGGCGGAAGGCATGCCGCCGAAGGAGGCCTACCGTTCCGCCGCCTCGCGCATGGCCGGCCCGGTCATCGCTGCGACCGCAACCCGCATCGCCGCGTTCTCGCCGCTGCTGTTCTGGCCTGGCGTGGTCGGCCAGTTCATGAAATACATGCCGATCACCTTGATCGCGACGCTGTCGGCGTCGTTGGCGGTGGCGTTGTTCTTCACGCCGACTTTGGGCGCGCTGCTCGGTCGCGCCGCGCCGGTCGCCCACGACGAACGCGCTTCGGAGAGCGGTCTCTATATGCGCAGCGTAAAATTCGCGCTGCATCGCCCCGGGCTGATCCTCAGCCTCGCGCTGGGCCTTCTCATCACGGTGATCGGCGCCTACGCCAAATTCGGCAATGGCGTCGAATTCTTCCCCAGCGTCGAGCCCGATTACGGCCAGGTCATCGTGCATGCGCGCGGCAATCTTTCGCTCGACGAGAAGGACAAGAGCCTGCGCCAGGTCGAGAAGGCCGTATTGTCGACCGACGGGCTGAAAACCGTCTACACCCGTGTCGGCGAGCAGCCGCGCGGCTCCAGCGAAATCACCGAAGACACGATCGGCGTCATCCAGTTCGAATTCGCCGATTGGCAGAAGCGGCCGGCCGCGCATGTCATTATGGATCAGATCCGCGGCAAGACCCACGATATCGCCGGTATCCTGGTTGAAGTGACGGCGCCGCGCGCCGGTCCGCCGACCGGCAAACCGATCCAGGTGCAGTTGTCGGCGATCGATCCGGCCAAGCTGCCGGCCGCCGCCAAGAAGGTCGCCGCCGCGCTCGGCTCGTTGCCGGAGATCCGCGATCTCGACGACGGCCTGCCGCTGCCCGGCATCGACTGGAAGATCAAGGTCGACAAGGGCGAAGCCGCGAAATACGGCGCCAGCCTCGGCACCGTCGGCACCGCGGTGCAGCTTGTCACCAATGGCGTGAAGGTCACTGAGTATCGCCCGTCCGACAACGACAAGGCGGTCGATATCATCGTGCGCTTTCCCGAGGATCGCCGCAGCCTGGGCCAGATCGACGAACTGCGCGTGCAGACACCGGCCGGCTATGTGCCGATCGGCAACTTTGTCGAGCGCGTGGCGGCGCAGCGCGTCGGCTACATCAATCGCGTCAATGCCAACCGCGTCATGACGGTGTCGGCCAATATCGCCGACGGCGTGCAGAACGCAGCTGTGCAGAAGGAAGTCATCGACCGCGTCTCCAAGACCGAGCTCGGCGACGGCGTCACCTTCAAGCTCAAGGGCGAGGACGAAGAGCGCAACAAGGCCGGCGCCTTCCTCGGCAAGGCTTTCGGCACCGCGCTGTTCCTGATCTTTGCGATCCTGCTGGCGCAGTTCAATCGCTTCATATCGGTCGTCCTGGTGCTGTCCGCAGTGGTGTTGTCGACTATCGGCGTGCTGCTCGGCTTGATGATCATGGGTCAGGCGTTCGGCGTGGTGATGACCGGCATCGGCATCATCGCCAATGCCGGCGTGATCGTGAACAACAACATCGTCCTGATCGATACCTATGACCGGCTGCGGCGCGAAGGCCAGAACGCCTATGACGCGATCATGGAAACCTGTCGCGAACGCGCGCGGCCGGTGGTGCTGACGGCGATCACCGCCATTCTCGGCGTGCTGCCGATCGCCTTCGGCATCAATCTCGACTTCATCGGCCGCGAGATCACGCATGGCGCGCCGGCGACGCAATGGTGGATCAGCCTGTCGACCGCGATCGTGTTCGGTCTCGGGTTCGCCACCAT
>JAQSCR010000053.1:4080-5087 GCA_029945495.1 Pseudolabrys sp.
GCCGGCGGCGCTGATGGGCATCGCCAATCTGGCGGAAAAGAAAGGCCGCTGGCTTGAGCGCTGGCGCGACTACCGCGCCGCGCGGCGTCACGCCGCGACGCCGGCGGAGTAGGGCGACGCGCGATTCCCGCGATGGAAATTTGAGCGAAAAGGAATTGTTTTTGGCAACTCCGCCCTCGGGCGGGCGCAGCACAATGCTTCGACGGTCTTATTAAGTTGTTGCAATAGCTACGTAATATTTTGCATTGTCGAAAAACTAGTCAGATTTTCCCTCATTGTGTGCATTGGCACATGACTTGCTCAGAACTGGCTTGAGCGTCGGCTATCGCGCGAACGACTTCGGCCTTGTCGGCCGGCTTCGCGCCAGTCGAAAGGAAAGCCAGCGATGATCCAGCTTGCCGCCGAACCGACGCCGATCGCGATCGATCCCGTGCGCACCGCGCTCGTCATCATCGACATGCAGCGCGACTTTCTCGAGCCGGGCGGCTTCGGCGAAAGCCTCGGCAACGACGTCGGCCTGCTGAAAGCTGCGGTCGGGCCCTGCCGGCAGGTGCTCGCGGCGGCGCGCAAGGCCGGCATGCTGGTCATTCACACCCGCGAAGGCCACAGCCCGGACATGAACGACGCGCCGCCGGCCAAGGTCGAGCGCGGCTCGCCGAGTAAGCGCATCGGCGATGCCGGACCGATGGGCCGCATCCTGATTCAGGGCGAGCCCGGCCACGACATCATTCCGGAGCTTTATCCGATTGCCGGCGAGCCGGTGATCGACAAGCCCGGCAAGGGCGCGTTCTACGCCACCAATCTCGGCCTGATCCTGGCCAACCGCTCAATCGAAAATCTTCTGGTCTGCGGCGTCACCACGGAAGTCTGTGTCAACACCACGGTGCGCGAAGGCAACGACCGCGGTTTCCGCTGCATCGTGCTGTCGGATTGCTGCGCCTCGTATTTCCCGGAATTTCACCAGATGGGTCTGGCGATGATCAAGGCGCAAGGCGGCATCTTCGGCT
>JAQSCR010000054.1:0-3782 GCA_029945495.1 Pseudolabrys sp.
AACACCGCCGGCGGCAATGACGGCGGCGGCGTCATCGGCAATTTCGTGTCGCACTGTTTCCATTATCTCGAATGGTTCGTCGGCCCGATTGCCGGTCTGCAGGCGCGCGTTTCCGGCATGCCGGACGATGCGGATCTGCAGACCACCGTGGCGATGGCGCTGCGATACAAGTCCGGCCCGCAGGTCAGCCTGTCGATGAGCTGCGCCTCTTACGCCGGTATCGGCCACCGCATCGAGTTCTTCGGCGAGGACGGCACCCTGGTGCTGCACAATCCGACCGCCGACTACATGCGCGGCTTCGCGCTGACACATGCGAAGCGGCCCGGCCCGCCGGAACACATCGCGGTCGACGATCCGCTCGACGCGCAATACCCGGACGGCCGCATCGCGCCGGTGTCGCGGCTGGCCAACAAATTCTTCGACGCCATCGAGACCGGCAAGATCGCAGGATTGCAGACCGCGCCGGACTTTTCCGCGGGCTTCCGCGTGCAAGCCTTGATCGACGCCGCGCAGCGTTCGCACCGGCAGGGCCGATGGATCGATTTCGCCGCCGAAGACGGCCATCAGGAGCGATAAAGAATGAGCGGCGCTAAAGTTCTGGTCACCGGCGGCAGCGGCTTCATCGGCTCGGCTCTGGTCAAGTCATTGGTCAAGTCGGGCGCGCGCGTGCGCGTGCTCGACGACAATTCGCGCGGCCGGCCGCGCCGGCTTCATGCCGTCGAGGAAGACATCGAATTCATCGGCGGCGACATTCGCGACGCCGCCGCGGTCGATGCCGCGGCCAAGGGCATGGACGAGGTGCATCATCTCGCCTTCGTCAACGGCACCGAGTTTTTCTACACGCAGCCCGATCTGGTGCTCGATGTCGGTGTGCGCGGCATGATCAACGTGATCGACGCCTGCCGCAAGCAGAACGTCGGCAACCTGATCCTTGCGTCGTCGTCCGAGGTCTATCAGACGCCGCCCCAGGTGCCGACCGACGAGAGTGCGCCGTTATCGGTGCCGGATGTTTTGAACCCGCGCTATTCCTATGGCGGCGGCAAACTGATCAGCGAGCTGATGGCGATCAATTTCGGCCGCAAGTATTTCGAGCGCGTGCTGATCTTCCGTCCGCATAATGTCTATGGCCCGGACATGGGCTGGGAGCATGTGGTGCCGCAATTCGCCTTGCGCCTGCAAAAGCTCAAGGCGGCGCAGCCCGCGGGCACGCTGCGCTTCGACATCCAGGGCACCGGCGAGGAAACCCGCAGCTTCTGCTACGTCGACGATCTGGTCGCCGGCGTCATGGTCATGCGCGACAAGGGCGAACACCTGAACATCTATCATGTCGGCACCACCGAGGAGCTGTCGATCGCCGATGTGGCGCGGCGGATCGCAGCCGCCGCCGGGCGGACCATCGAGATCGTCCCCGGCAAATTGCAGGCCGGCGGCACGCCGCGGCGCTGCCCCGACATTTCTAAACTGGCCGCACTCGGCTATAGACCGAGCACGCCGCTTGATGCCGGCCTGAAGCCGACGTTGGACTGGTACTGGAAAAACGCCGATTTGGCGCCAAAAGCTTGAGTTCGAAGGAGACTAGCCTTGCGTTCATTCAAAGTCGCACGCGGCGCCGGCACCGGCGGCAGCGTTCCGGTCGAGGCCTGCCAGATCTGCGGCTCGGAAAAGCTCGATGCCGTGCTGTCGCTCGGCTACATGCCGCCGGTCAACCAGATGGTGCCGATCGGCCAGGTGCCGCGCCAGCAGCCGTGGTTTCCGACCGACCTGCTGCATTGCCGCGAATGCGACCTGGTGCAGCTCGGCCTCGCCGTCGACCCGGTCATTATCTTCCCGCCGGAATATCCCTACACCAGCGGCACGACCAAATTGCTGCGCGATAACTTCGCCGAATTGCAGCGCGAAAGCTCGGCGATGCTGGGTCTCACCGAGAAGGAGCTGGTGGTCGACATCGGCTCCAACGACGGCACTTTGATCGCGAACTTCCAGAAGGCCGGCAATCGCATCCTCGGCATCGAGCCGACCGACGTCGGCGACATCGCCAATTCGCGCGGCATCCCGACCATCAAGCGCTACTTCGGCAAGGAGACCGCGCGCGAGGTGCTGGCGTCGCACGGCCCGGCCAAGGTGATCACCGCGGCGAACTGCTTTGCCCATATCGAGGACGTGCACGCCATCGTCGACGGCATCGTCGAGATGCTCTCACCCGACGGCGTGTTCATTTCCGAATCGCATTATCTCATCGGCCTGCTCGACACGCTGCAATACGACACCGTCTATCACGAGCATCTGCGCTATTATTCGGTGGCCAGCCTCAAGCATCTTCTTGAGATGCACGATCTCGAAGTTTTCCACGCTCGGCCGATCCCGAGCCACGGCGGCTCGATCCGGGTTTATGCCGGCCGCAAGGGCGCGCATCCGGTCCAGGCCCGCGTGCAGAACATGCTGGTTGCCGAGCCGCGCGGCGAGGCGATGGCGAAGCGCCTGCAGGAGTTCAAGCATGACGTGCTGCTGTCGAAGCTGCGGCTGCTGTCGATGCTGCGCGATCTGAAGGAAAAGGACGCCCGCGTCGTCGGCATCAGCGCGCCATCGCGCGCGTCGACCTTGTTCAACTATGTCGGGCTCGACGACGGCATCATCGACTACGTCTGCGAAATTCCCGGCTCGCTGAAGATCGGCAAATGCATGCCGGGCACCGCGATCCCGGTGGTCGACGAGACCAGATTATTCGAAGACCAGCCGGATTGCGCCATCATCTTCTCTTGGCACATCGCCGACGAACTGGCGCCCAAGCTGCGCGCCAAAGGCTACAAAGGCCAGTTGATCTCGCCGCTGCCGGTGCCGCGATTTCTGTAATTTGCTGTCATTCCGGGGCGCGCTTCAGCGCGAACCCGGAATCCAGATAATCGCTCAGGCCTTGCTATGTGTCTGGATTCCGGGTTCGCTCGCATAGCGCGTCGAAGACGCGCGTGGACGCGCTTATGTGCTCGCGCCCCGGAATGACGGAGAAAATGCCATGGGCGAATTCCCCAAGATCAAATCCCGCCGCACCATCGACGTCTCGCCCTGGATGAAGGTGATCGAGCGCGAGGTTGAATACAAAAATGGCACCACCGAGCTTTATCACGCGGTCGGCCAGCAGGATTACATCGCCATTGTCGCGCTGACGCCGGACGGCCGCATTCCGATCGTGCGGCAATACCGCCCGGCGCTGGAGCGGTTCACCTGGGAACTGCCGGCCGGACTGGTCGATCCCGGCGAGGACCCGGCCGCCACCTGCGAGCGCGAACTGCAGGAAGAGACCGGCTATCCCTCCAAGGCCGTGCACGCGCTGGGTATCTATTCGCCCTGCACCGCGCGGCTGTCGAACATGGTGCATTCGTTCTTCGTCGAGGCTGGCACCCGCCCGGCCGGGCAGGCCATCGAGGCCGGCATCGAGCTCAATCTGGTCAGCCCGGACGAGCTGGCAGCCATGATCTTTTCCGGCGACTTCCCCCTGCAGTTGCATATCGGCGCGCTGATGCTGGCCGGGATGCGCGGTTTTATCGATCTGACGGGCTTTAAACTCCGCTAGAACGATTGACCTCGGTCAATGCCCGCTCTTTGGAATACGGCCAAATGGGCCTGTACAAAGACCCTGGAACCCCTCTAAAAAGCGGGTGCGGCGCTGGGGCGGGAAAGCGGAACGGCAATGAATTACAACGACTTCTTCGTGTCGGCCCTCGACAAATTGCGCACCGAGCAGCGCTACCGGGTCTTTGCCGACCTCGAGCGCATTGCCGGCCGGT
>JAQSCR010000054.1:3792-5081 GCA_029945495.1 Pseudolabrys sp.
CATTGGCACTCGCCCGAGGGCAAGCGCGAAGTCGTCATCTGGTGTTCCAACGACTATCTCGGCATGGCCCAGCACCCGAAGGTGATCGGCGCCATGGTCGACGTCGCCGCCCGCATGGGCACCGGCGCCGGCGGTACCCGCAACATTGCCGGCACCAACCATCCGCTGGTCGAGCTGGAGCGCGAACTCGCCGACCTGCACGGCAAGCCGGCGGCGTTGCTGTTCACCTCGGGCTATGTCTCGAACCAGACCGGCATCCCGACCATCGCCAAGCTGCTGCCGAATTGCCTGATCCTGTCGGATGCGCTCAACCACAATTCGATGATCGAAGGAGTGCGGCAGGCCGGCTGCGACAAGCAGGTCTGGCGCCATAACGACCTCGCCCATCTCGAGGAACTGCTCAAGGCCGCCGATCCGGCGCGACCGAAGCTGATTATTTTCGAGAGCCTCTATTCGATGGACGGCGACATCGCGCCGATCCACGCCATCTGCGACCTCGCCGATAAATACAATGCGATGACCTATGTCGACGAGGTGCACGCAGTCGGCATGTACGGCCCGCGCGGCGGCGGCGTTTCCGAGCGCGAAGGCGCTGCGGCGCGCATCGACGTCATCGAAGGCACGCTCGCCAAGGCGTTCGGCTGCCTCGGCGGCTATATTACTGGCTCGGCCGAATTGATCGACGCGGTGCGCTCCTACGCGCCGGGCTTCATCTTCACGACCGCGCTGCCGCCGGCGATCTGCGCCGCGGCGACCGCCGCCATCCGCCATCTCAAGGCTTCGCAGTGGGAGCGCGACCGCCATCAGGACCGCGCCGCGCGCGTCAAGGCCGTGCTCAATGCCGCAGGGCTGCCGGTGATGCCGTCGTCCACGCATATCGTGCCGGTGCTGATCGGCGATGCCGAGAAATGCAAAATGGCCAGCGACATGCTGCTCGCCGACCACGGCATCTATATCCAGCCAATCAACTATCCGACCGTGCCGCGGGGCGAGGAACGCCTGCGCATCACGCCGTCGCCGTATCACGACGACGTGCTGATCGACCAGTTGGCGGAAGCGCTGGTCGAAGTCTGGGAACGGCTGCAATTGCCGAAACGCCGTCAGCAGATGGCGGCGGAGTAAGCCGCATCGTCATTCCGGGGCGCGAGCGTCGGCGAGCGAACTCGGAATCCAGAGCCAGAAAATCTGCCTTACCGGGTTACCCTGGATTCCGGGTTCGCGCTTTCGCGCGCCCCGGAATGACAGCTCATATCAATCCTGAAACGGCGGTTGCTGCGACGGCGGTTTGA